>CANRNM010000016.1 GCA_947631975.1 uncultured Clostridia bacterium | reverse complement strand
ATCCGACGATGCCGTAAGGCATCGCTTTCCCGAAGGGAAAGTTCTGATACCCGAAGGGCGACTGAAGGGTAAAAAAACATTTTATCGACACGCAGAAACGGAGCTTTTTAGCTCCGCTCTTTTTATTAAGTATTCACTTTGCCTTATAAATAGCCGTTTTGGCGCTTGCGTACCAGACGACTTTTACGCCGCCGCATAATAAATATGCGGAAAAATTTTTATATCAGTTTTCGGATATGATATCTTTGTATTCAAGCTCTATATCCTCGGATAGACCGTAATATCTCAGCACAAGCTTTTTTACCGAGCTGTAGCCGTCCATATATGGCTGTATATTGCCGTATTTATCATCTGCCATTTTATAAAGTGTAATTTTTTCGGGCTTTTCACCGCCGTTAGTCATATCTTTTTTGACGGAGTTCAATATTGCCTCGTTTATATCATATATCTGTCTGTTAAGCTCATAGCCTTGAGCGATTTTGATATAATGCGACAGAGAGATCACAAGCATAACGGACATAAGCGTAAGCTTTAACGCCCTGCCCGAACCGTCTTGAGTGAAAAGCTCACCCGCCATACACGACAGTATAAATATAAGTATTATATAATAAGGCAGGCAGGCTCTTGACGGCATAGCCGACGGCGCGGCAATTATGACGGCAAGGCTGACGATACCCCCCCCGAACAATATAAGCTCTGTCAAGCTCTTTTTATACCTGCAGTAATAAACTACCGTAACGGCAATGACAAGAGTGTATATATACAATACGCTCCTTACGACGATCCAGTTGTAATGTGTCAGAGTCGCAAGTCCGTTATATACTCCGGAATAATATTTAAAAGACACAAAGAGCAGAAATGCCGACAATACGGTGTTTATAAGCATATAAACTATATTTGCGGCTTTTTTTCTGTAAAGGAATATGCCCATGAAGGCGGTGATTATGATAAGAGGGAACTGAAATACATTTCCGCTTGCGTGATAAAGATTGAGTATTACACTGTTGCTGTGCTTTACGATCCTTTCAAGAAGCGGCAGTTGATTTTCGGCGGCTCTTATCCGACTGCCGGGGCAGAGCACAATGAGCAGAAAACCTATCAATGTTATAACAAGGGCAGTAGATATTTCACTGTCGAGCTTTATGGATCTTCTGCGAAGCATATTGAGCGCAACACATATAAACAGCACAAATACCGTGGCGCAGGATATCTGTTCCTGTGAAAAAGAAGCAAAGAACAGCGAAACATACATTATCCTTTTTTGACAGTTTGTGAGCTTATCGCTGTCTATGGCAGTTTTTATGAGAAGAATACTTCCCACAAGAAACGGAAGCATAGGAAAAACATACAGTATGCTTGCGGAAAACCAATATGCGCCGTCAGACATAATGACGAGAGGTAAAGCCATATAAAGCGCAACCAGCGTCAGAACGGAATACGGACAGAATTTATTGTGATGGGCGAAGATATATATTATGAAAAAAATTATTGCGGTCTGCGCGAGCCTCATTACGGAAATATCAATGCGTCCGAGAACCAGAAATATAAAGAAATACAGCACGCGCGCGCCGACATTCATATAATGATTATACAAAAACTGCAATATATTTATCAATATATATCTGCCGTTGTTTACACCTGCGCCAAGCTTATGATATGTCAGCGAAAGATAGCCGTAATCGTCAAAATACAGCGTAACATTCATCATCTGAAAAAGCAGCGCAAATAAAAACAACGCAAGAACGATATAGCAAAAATATTTGTTTTTCATATCTTTTTCCATTATTCCAGCCTCCCTGCATAATATATCACATATACTTATCAAAGTCAAGCATTGATGCTCCTAAGCATTGAATGTAATAAAAATAAGAGGCAGCAGCCTCTTATTTTTATTTGTATTAAACAAGTTCGATAATAACTTCCATAGCGCCGTCGCCGCGTCTCTGACCGACCTTTATCATTCTGGTGTAGCCGCCGTTTCTGTCGGCATACTTGGGCGCTATTTCCTCAAAGAGCTTATTTGCCATATTCACCTTTACAGTGTTGGCTCTCTTCTTCTTGCCGTCTGCAGGGACCTCAACTACGGGATAGAGAACGCTCAATATCTTTCTTCTGGCGTTGAGTCTGCCCGGGTTGTCCTTCTTGATAGTCTTTTCGTAAGTCTCGCTGCCCTTCTTTGAAGTAACGGTAACTTCCTCAAAGTTATCTCTTTCCTTAATGGCAATAGTAATCAATTTTTCGGCAATCTTTCTTATCTCCTTAGCCTTAGCCTCGGTAGTTGTGATCTTGCCGTGATATAACAAATTAGTAACCTGATTGCGTAATAAAGCCTTTCTCTGGCTTGATGTACGACCAAGCTTTCTATATTCAGCCATTGCTAAATCCTCCTTATAATACTACAGAGTAAAGCCTGTTCACCGTCAGTCCTCGTTGGGACTTAAGCTTAAACCAAGCTCATTAAGTTTATTAAGTACTTCCTCAAGCGACTTGCGTCCGAGATTTCGTACCTTCATCATATCCTCTTCGGTCTTTCTTGTCAGATCCTCAACGGTGTGGATGCCCGCTCTCTTGAGGCAGTTGTAGGAACGGACTGTAAGGTCGAGCTCCTCGATGGTCTGCTCGAGCACCTTCTCCTTAGTGCCCACTTCCTTCTCGACAAGAATTTCCGTATTCTTTGCGCTGTCAGATAAGTCTACAAACAGGTTAAGATGCTCATTGAGTATCTTTGCGCCTAAGCTTACGGCGTCGTCGGGCTCAATAGTGCCGTCCGTCCACACCTCAAATGTAAGCTTGTCATAGTCTGTGATCTGACCCACTCTTGTATCCTCAACTCTGAAGTTTACTCTCCTGACGGGAGTATAGAGAGAGTCTACAGGAATCATTCTGAGAGGTTGGTCAGTCTTTTTATTCTTGGACGCCTCCACATAGCCGCGTCCCTTTGTGATCGTTATTTCCATAAAAAGCTTGCTTTCGGAACCGCCGCTCAATGTGGCAATATGCAAATCGGGATTAAGTATCTCAATATCCGAATCTACCCTGATATCTCCTGCCGTAACCTCACAGTCGCCCGTAGCGTCAATATAAGCTATCTTGGGCTCGTCGCCCTCGCTGTTGACCTTTATGGCAAGATTTTTAAGGTTAAGTATTATCTCGGTAACATCTTCCTTAATACCGCTTATATGGCTGAATTCGTGCATAACGCCGTCTATCTTGACATTGCTTACGGCAGCGCCGGGCAGCGATGAAAGGAGTATTCTTCTCAACGAGTTGCCAAGGGTGGTGCCATAGCCTCTTTCAAGGGGCTCTACGACAAAGCAGCCATATTTATCGTTCTTTTCAGTAATTTCAATACGAGGTTTTTCAAATTCAAACACTCAGCCCAACCTCCTTATAGTTATCTATAAAATTTACCGATACGCCTAAAAACATAAAAAGCAAATAACTTATTACTTTGAATACAACTCGACAATAAGTGTTTCGTTTACAGGTAAATCCAGCTGTTCTCTCTTAGGAAGCGTAACGATGCTTCCCGAAAGAGTGTTGTGGTCAGCAGATAACCATTCGGGAACAATACGGGATGATGTTACCTCAAGAACATCCTTGAATCTCTGAAGATCCTTCTTGCTTTCTTTGATCTCTACAACGTCGCCCACCTTTAAAGTGATAGACGGTATGTTTGCCTTCTTGCCGTTTACGGTAACAAGATTGTGTCTTACGACCTGTCTTGCTTCCTTTCTTGTACGGCCGTAGCCTAATCTGTATACTACGTTATCAAGTCTAAGTTCGAGAAGCGCAAGGAGATTTTCACCTGTGATGCCCTGCATCTTGTCGGCTCTTTCATATAAATTTCTGAACTGCTTTTCAAGCACGCCGTATATGAACTTGACCTTCTGCTTTTCCTTTAACTGAATACCGTAGTCGCTTAACTTACGCATATTTCTCTTGCGTCTGCCCATCTTCTTGGTAGAGCCGAGAACGCCGGGCTCTATGCCTAAATATCTGCATCTTTTAATAATAGGACCGATTTCTCTAGCCATTATATTACCTCCAACAAAATATCAATAGAAACGGGATTAAACTCTTCTTCTCTTGGGCGGTCTGCAGCCGTTGTGAGCAACAGGAGTTACATCCTTGATCATAGTTACATCAAGACCGGCTGCCTGTAAGGCTCTTATAGCAGCCTCTCTGCCGCTGCCCGGTCCCTTAACGAATACTTCAACTGTCTTTAAGCCGTAGTCCTTAGCGGCGCCTGCAGCCTTCTCGGCAGCCATCTGCGCAGCATAGGGTGTTGACTTCTTAGAACCTCTGAAGCCCAGCTCGCCTGCGCTTGCCCATGAAAGAGCACCGCCTGCGGCGTCTGTAATAGTAACGATTGTATTATTAAAACTTGACTGTATATGAGCCTGACCGCGTTCAACAACTCTCCTGTCGCGACGTCTTCGGCCACCGGCTTTCTTAACTGTCTTCTTAGCCATTTCGTTTACCTCCTTAAATCAATAACAAAATATGAATTGATTATTTCTTCTTATTCGCAACAGTTCTTCTGGGACCTTTTCTTGTCCTTGCGTTTGTCTTGGTCTTCTGTCCTCTTACGGGCAGACCCTTTCTGTGGCGAATACCTCTGTAGCAGCCAATCTCGACAAGACGCTTGATATTAAGAGCTGTTTCTCTTCTCAAGTCGCCCTCAACAGTCTGTGTCTCGGCAATAATATCTCTTATTTTTGCCACTTCATCATCTGTAAGGTCTCTAACTCTGGTATCGGGATTTACACCGGCTTCTTTCAAGATCCTGTTGGAACTTGACCTGCCGATACCATAAACATAAGTAAGACCAATTTCAATACGCTTTTCTCTGGGTAAATCTACACCGGCGATACGAGCCATAAAATTGCACCTCTTTCATTTAAAATAGTATTATGATAGTTACAGATGAATGTAAATTTCAACAATCTGTATGCATTGAGGCAGCCGCGTCCCAATGGCATAATAACGGGGCTTTCGAGGGTAATTAGCCCTCTTGAACCATATAAATTTTGTGCTGAAACAAACATTCACCAAGTTAAAAGTATAACACATATATACAACTAAATCAACATTTTAATTGTAAATTTTTTGTAAACTAGGTTAACTAAACCTTTATTTTTGTTAAAAAACGGAAATATATAAATTCCCTCCAATGAGAACATAAGACAGGGCTTTATCAACCCTGTCTCTGCTTATGCTTGGGGTTTTCGCAGATAACTCTGACCGAACCCTTTCTCTTTATGATCCTGCATTTTTCACACATTGGCTTTACAGATGGTCTTACCTTCATTGTTCATTCTCCTTTCTCAGCTTGCCTCTCCAGGTTATTCTTCCTTTTGTAAGGTCATACGGCGACATTTCTATCCTTACGGTGTCGCCCGGTATAATTCTTATAAAGTTCTTTCTGAGCTTACCCGAAAGATGGGCAATTATCTTATGTCCATTTTCCAGTTCTACACGGAACATAGCGTTCGGAAGCTTTTCTGTGACTGTACCGGCACTTTCAATTACGTCGTCCTTTGCCAAGCCTATCTCCTCCTTCAATCCTTAAAACCTGTTATTATACCTTGCCAGAGCTTTCCTGAAATCTGAATTGAGCAAATACGATCCATTTTCGATTTTGTTCTTTATCTCCTCATCTATATGATGAGATATCTGAATATGGATCTTTTTCTTTTTCTTCGGTTTTTCCAGCTTTCTCACATCGCCGTCAACTATATAGACATAATCGTCGTCATAGTCGTACACTATAAAGGCTCTGCCCTTATCTCTTCCGCTTTTTGAGAAAACAATCTGACCCTTTGAATACAATTATTTCACCCCTGTCCCGGAAATGCGTCAGTCCGCATCCCCCAAGGTTAAAAGCTCAGGCTCGCCATCAGTAATGAGAAGCGTGTTTTCATAATGGGCTGACAATGAGCTGTCCGCCGTAACGACCGTCCAGCCGTCGCTGAGTTTCTTTACTTTATAGCCTCCGGCGTTGACCATGGGCTCCAAAGCAAGCGTCATACCATTAATGAGTACGGGACCCAATCTGCCTGTTCTGTAATTAGGCACATTGGGATCCTCGTGCATTTCCCTTCCGATGCCATGCCCTACATAATCACGGACTACCGAAAAACCGTTCTGCTCCACATAGTCCTGAACAGCAGCGGATATCTCGGATAGATGATTACCTTTTTTTGCATATTTTATACCTCTGAAAAAGCTTTCCCTTGTAACGTCGATGAGTCTTTGAGTCTCGGCGGAAATATCGCCTACGGCAAATGTTCTCGCCGCGTCGCCGTGGAAGCCGTTTATATACGCTCCCGTGTCAATGCTTATTATATCGCCCTCCCCGAGCACTCTTTCGCCCGGGATGCCGTGTATTATCTCATTGTTTACGGATGCGCATATTGAGGCAGGATAGCCATACAGACCCTTAAAGGAAGGAACAGCTCCCTGTGAACGGATGTATTCCTCGGCAATTTTGTCCAGCTCGCGCGTTGTCATGCCGGGCTTCAGCTCCTTCTCCAAAAGAGAGAGCGTGTTTCCCGTTATTCTGCCCGCAAGCCTCATTGCCTCTATATGTATTTCCTTCTTTATTTTGATAGACATTATTCAATACCTTCCAGTTTGCTGCAAACGGTCTCAAAAATATCGTTTATGTCGCCCACTCCGCTTGTTCTTAAAAGAATACCCTTTTTGTCGTAGTATTCAATAACGGGAGCGGTCGTCTTGTGATAGACATCAAGCCTATTTAAAACAGTCTCCGCATTGTCGTCCTTGCGCTGTATGAGCTTATCTCCGCAGACATCGCATATTCCCTCCGTCTTGGGCGGATTGTACTTTATGTGATACATTCTGCCGCACTTGGGACAGCTTCTTCTGCCCGACATTCTGTCTACTATAACGTCGTCGTCTACCTCGTAGCAGATGACCTTGTCAAGAGAACCGACAATACCTTCAAGTCCTTCCGCCTGAGAAACATTCCTGGGGTAACCGTCTAAAATATAGCCTTTTTTGCAGTCGTCGGCTTTTATTCTTTCGCTCAGCATGGCTGAAACGATATCGTCCGATACAAGACCGCCGGCATTTATGATCTCGCTGACCTTTTTGCCAAGCTCGGTGCCTTTATTTATCTGCTCTCTGAGTAGGTCGCCCGTTGAGATATGGGCTATGCCGTACTTTGAAGAGAGCATCTTTGCCTGTGTGCCCTTGCCTGCGCCGGGACAGCCGATAAGTACCAATTTCATTTATCCCATCCCCTTTTTTTACCCTTCCTCCGCAGAGAGCGGAGGAAAAGTAAATATTAATTAATTCAAAAATCCCTTATAGTGTCTCATAAGGAGCTGCGACTGAAGCTGCTTGATAAGTTCAAGAGCAACGCCCGATACGATGAGGAGTGTTGTTCCTCCGAAGCCCATGTTTATATCCGTCGCTATTTCAAGCACGATGGGGATAAGGGCGATTATAGCGTATGCGATAGCGCCTATGAGTGAAACTCTGTTTACAATGGTAGTGATATACTCCGATGTGGGTCTGCCCGGTCTGATACCCGGTACAAAACCGCCGTTCTTCTTCATATTCTCCGCTATCTCTATGGGATTGAAGGCGAAGGATGTGTAGAAGAATGTGAAACAGAATATAAGAATAACATAAAGTATAACGCCTATCGGCAGGAAGCCGAAGGTGAAGTAATTGAATGAAAGCACCTGACTTACCTTACCTAAGAACTGGCTCTGGAAGAGCTGGTTGATAGTCTGGGGGAACTGTAAAAGCGAAATAGCGAAGATTATTGACATAACGCCCGCTATATTTACCTTTACGGGAATGTAAGAGCTTTGACCTCCTACCATTCTGCTGCCCACAAGCTTCTTAGAATACTGAACGGGGATCCTTCTCTCGCCGTCCTGAACCGTTATAACAAAAGCCATGGCTATAACGAGAGCGGCAAGTATTATTACAACCTTTATCCAGCCGAGAGCGCTGCCCTGAGCGCTTACCCAGAGTGTTTTAACGCCGCTATCGAGGTTCTGGAGTATGTTTGCAAAGATGATGAAGGAAGCGCCGTTACCGATGCCTACTTCTGTAAGCTTTTCACCTAACCACATTATGAATATCGTACCTGTTACCATTGAGATAAGACCTACGATATACACGAACCAGTTGGGGTTTGTAAATGCTGTGTGCACTGTATATATCTGACCTGCACCCTGTAAGAGAGAAAGAATAACAGCGCTTATTCTTGTGTACTGCGATATCTTCTTTCTGCCTTCCTCTCCCTCTTTCTGTATGGCTTCAAGCCTGGGGATAGCAACCGTCAAAAGCTGCATGATGATGGATGCATTGATATAGGGTCCGATACCCATGGCGAATATTGTGCCGTAGTTGCCGCCTGTGATGAGAGAATATAGAGTATTCTGCGCACCGCTGTCGGCAAGCCTTGAAACATCAAGTCCGGGAACCGGAAGATGAGTACCTATCCTCACGAGGAAAAGTACCAAAAGCATATAAAAAATCTTGATCCTAATATCCTTTACCGCAAATGCGTTTCTAAGTGTACTTAACATCAGATCACCTCTGCTTTTCCGCCTGCAGCTTCAATTTTCTCCTTTGCCGAGGCACTGTAGAAATTGACCTGAACATTGAGCTTCTTGGTAATTTCGCCGTTGCCGAGTATCTTAACGCCGTCTCTTGCATGTGATATGATACCTTTATCCATCAAAGCTTCAACCGTAACCACATCACCGTCGTCAAATCTGTCGTCTAAAAGACTTAAGTTTATGGCAACGATGTTCTTTGTGTTGATACACTTAAAACCTCTCTTGGGTATTCTTCTGTAAAGGGGCATCTGACCGCCCTCAAAGCCCGGTCTTACGCCGCCGCCCGAACGAGCATTCTGACCCTTATGTCCCTTGCCGGCAGTCTTGCCGTTGCCTGAGCCATGGCCTCTGCCTGTTCTGAATCTCTTTGAGGTAGAGCCTTCAGCCGGCTTTAAATCGCTTAAAAACATTGGACGCACCTCCTATAATTAGATTTCTTCAACCTTAACCAGATGCTTGACCTGGCTGATCATTCCTCTTATTGCAGCGTTATCAGGCTGCTCAACAGAAGTGTTGGTCTTTTTAAGGCCAAGCGCCTCTACTGTCTTTTTGTGCTTAGGGATTGCACCAATTGTAGATTTAACTAAAGTAATTCTCAACATCTCGATTTTCCTCCCTTTTTAGCCCATTATCTCTTCTACTGTCTTGCCGCGGAGCCTTGCTACCTTCTCGGGAGAAGTTACGTTTGCAAGTCCCTCAAGAGTGGCATTAACGACATTTTTCTTGTTTCTTGAGCCTAAGGACTTTGTTCTGATGTTCTTTACGCCTGCAAGCTCAAGCACGGCTCTTGCGGGACCGCCCGCAATAACGCCTGTACCTTCGGGAGCAGGCTTGAGAAGTACGGTAGAGCTGCCGTACTTGCCGTAAATTTCATGATATATACTGTTGTGCTCGTTTCTCTCTACATATATGATGTTCTTTATGGCATCTTCCTTGCCCTTGCGGATAGCGTCGGGAATTTCGATAGCCTTACCGAGACCTACGCCTACATGACCGTCGCCGTCTCCTACTACAACTAAGGCAGAGAAACGCATTGTACGACCACCCTTAACAGTCTTTGTTACTCTCTTTATTGTAACAACATTATCCTTTAAATCAAGGGTACTTACATCGATTTTATTCTTCACGCTTTTTCCCTCCTTATATTAGAAATTAAGACCTGCTTCTCTGGCAGCGTCCGCCAAAGCCTTGATCTTGCCATGATATACAAATCCGCCTCTGTCAAATACCACTGTTGTGATACCCTTTTCAAGCGCCTTCTTAGCTACAGCCTCGCCGACTGCCTTTGCAGCCTCCACGTCGTTGGTCTTTTCAAGCTTTGCCTTGATGTCCTTCTCCATTGTTGAAGCTGCGCAAAGTGTATTGCCTACCGTATCGTCTATAACCTGCGCATATATATGCATATTAGATCTGAATACTGCCAGTCTTGGCTGCTCAGCAGTGCCCGAGATTTTGTTGCGAAGTCTGTAATGTCTTTTCTCTCTGGCAGCTGAACGTGATGGCTTTTTAATCATCTTACATTCACTCCTTTATTACTTCTTACCTGTCTTACCAACCTTGCGTCTGATATGCTCGGTATCGTACTTGATACCCTTGCCCTTGTAAGGCTCGGGCGGTCTCTTGGTCCTTATCTCTGCTGCGAACTGACCAACCTTTTCCTTGTCGATGCCCTCAACTATTATCTTGTTGTTGCCTTCAAGAGTAGTTGTGATGCCTTCGGGGTCAATCATCTCAACGGGGTGAGAATAACCAAGTGTCAATGTAAGCTTGTTGCCTGACTTTGCGGCTCTGTAACCGACACCGTTTATTTCGAGCACCTTCTTATAGCCGTTTGTAACACCCTCTACCATGTTGGCGATGAGCGTTCTTGTGAGGCCGTGAAGCTGCTTATGTCTCTTAAGGTCGCTGGGTCTTGTAACTGTAACCTCTGCTCCCGAAACATCTATTGTCATTTCATCCACCAGCTTACGGCTCAAGGTACCCTTGGGTCCTTTAACAGTAATTATGTTACCATCCTCAAGCTTAACCTCTACGCCAGCAGGAATAGCAACAGGTAATTTACCTATACGTGACATATAATTTACCTCCTTCTATTACCAAACGTAAGCGATAACCTCGCCGCCGACGCCGAGCTTTCTTGCTTCCTTATCGGTGATAACTCCCTTGTTTGTGGAAACAATGGCTGTACCCATACCACCTAAAACTCTTGGTAACTCATCTCTGTTAGCATATACTCTAAGTCCGGGCTTAGATATTTTCTTTATGCCCGAAATAACCTTTTCGTTCTTATCAACGCCGTACTTAAGAGTAATATGGATCGTCTTCTTAACACCGTCTTCTATAATCTCATAACCTGCAATATAGCCTTCATTTGTAAGGATGTCAGCGATTGCCTTCTTCATCTTGCTTGAAGGAACATCTACAGTATCGTGCTTAGCAGTATTTGCATTTCTTATTCTTGTGAGCATATCTGCAACCGGATCACTCATTGACATAGTTATATCCTCCTTTCAAATTACCAGCTTGCCTTCTTAACTCCCGGTATTTCACCCTTGTAAGCTAATTCACGGAAGCAAATTCTACAGATACCAAACTTCCTCAGCACAGCGTGAGGGCGTCCGCAGATCCTGCAGCGTGTGTAGCTCTGAGTTGAAAATCTGGGCTTTCTTGTCTGCTTAATCTTCATTGATGTCTTTGCCATAAATAACTGCCTCCTTATTTCCTGAACGGCATACCAAACAGTCTGAGGAGCTCTCTTGCTTCCTCGTCCGTCTTTGCCGTAGTAACAAATACAATATCCATACCTCTGATCTTGTCAATCTTGTCATACTGTATCTCAGGGAACATAAGCTGCTCCTTAAGACCTAATGTGTAGTTGCCTCTGCCGTCAAATGCCTCAGCGCTCACACCTCTGAAGTCTCTAACTCGGGGGAGTGAAATATTGATGAGCTTTGAAGCAAAACTATACATCTTTTCGCCTCTTAAGGTAACCTTGCAGCCTATAGGCATACCCGTTCTGAGCTTAAAAGCGGCAATCGACTTCTTAGCCTTTGTTACGATGGGCTTCTGACCCGATATTATAGCCATATCGCTTACGGCTGAATCAATAGCCTTTGCATTTTCCTTAGCCTCGCCAAGACCCATATTGATGACGATCTTTTCGAGCTTGGGAATTTCCATTACATTTTTATAAGAAAACTTTGCCTGCATTGCAGGTGCAACTTCCTTCTCGTAAAATTCTCTGAATGCGTTCACGAACTTAGTCCTCCTTTACAGAATTAGTCGATTACTTCGCCTGTTGACTTGGCGATCCTCTGCTTAACGCCGTTTTCTATCTTGTAACCGATCCTGGTCGGCTGACCTGAGTAAACATACATAACATTAGACGCGCTGATGGGAGCTTCCTGCTCAAGAATACCGCTGTTTGAGTTCATAGGCGACGGCTTAACATGCTTCTTCACCTTGTTTACACCCTCAACGATGACCTTGTTCTTCTTTACATCTACAACAAGTACCTTGCCTTCCTTGCCTTTATCCTTACCTGCGATAACCTTTACCTTATCGCCCTTTTTGATCTTCATACTGACCCTAACCTCCTATTATAATACTTCAGGTGCAAGAGATAAGATCTTCATGTACTGCTTTTCTCTGAGCTCTCTTGCAACAGGTCCGAAAATACGAGTTCCTCTAGGGTTCTTATCTTCCTTGATAATAACAGCTGCGTTCTCATCAAACTTGATGTATGAACCGTCGGGTCTTGAAGCGCCCTTCTTTGTCCTTACAACAACAGCTCTTACTACCTCACCCTTTTTAACAACGCCGCCTGGTGTTGCATCTTTTACAGTAGCAACTATTACATCACCTATGTTGGCATATCTTCTTGTTGAACCGCCTAAAACTCTGATACATAATAATTCCTTAGCGCCCGAGTTATCAGCAACAACAAGTCTACTTTCCTGCTGAATCATTGTCGATTTCCTCCTTAATACTTAGGATTACTTAACCTTTTCTACGATTTCAACCAATCTCCATCTCTTATCCTTGGACAAGGGTCTGGTCTCCATGACCTTTACTCTGTCGCCTATCTGACACTCATTATTCTCATCGTGAGCCTTTAACTTATAGGTCTCCTTAACGATCTTGTTATATAATGGATGTCTTACATTATTTTCTACTGCAACAACTATAGTCTTTTCCATCTTGTTGCTTACGACTCTTCCTATTCTTGTTTTACGAAGATTTCTTTCCATAGGATATTGTCCTCCTTCCGATCATATAACTTAAAGCGTGTTCTTCTTCTGAGTGATAACAGTCTGGATCCTGGCAATGTTCTTGCGAACAAGGCTTATTCTTGCCGTATTGCTGAGCTGATTTGTGGCATTCTGAAATCTTAAGTTGAAAAGCTCCTTCTTTGCCTCTACAAGCTCATTCTGCAATTCTTCAACAGACTTTGTCTTTAATTCTGCAACATATTCCTTAGTTTTCATTAATTGTCACACTCCTTTTCAAGATCAGCGCGTGATACAATCTTACACTTGATGGGGAGCTTGTATGTTGCGAGTCTTAAAGCCTCTCTTGCAATATCCTCGGTTACGCCTGCGATCTCAAACATAACTCTGCCGGGCTTTACTACCGCTACCCAATACTCCGTTGAACCTTTACCGGAACCCATTCTGGTCTCGGCAGGCTTCTCTGTGATGGGCTTGTCGGGGAATATCTTTATCCAAACCTGACCGCCTCTTTTGATATATCTGGTCATAGCAATTCTGGCAGCCTCTATCTGTCTGGAGGTTATCCAGCTGGGCTCCAATGCAACTATACCGTACTCACCGTAAGTAATCTTGTTGCCTCTTAAAGCCTTACCCGTCATACGGCCTCTGAACTGCTTACGCCTTTTAACTCTCTTAGGCATTAACATTACTTAACACTCCCTTTCTTGTTGTTCTTGGGAAGTACCTCACCCTTGTATATCCATACCTTGACACCTATCTTTCCGTAGGTAGTGTTTGCCTCGGCAAAGCCATAGTCGATATTGGCTCTCAATGTCTGAAGAGGTATGGTACCGTCATGATATGTTTCCGTACGAGCCATTTCAGCTCCGCCAAGACGGCCGCTGCAAGTGGTCTTGATACCCTTTGCGCCGAACTTCATAGTCGTCTGCATAGCCTTCTTCATAGCTCTTCTGAAGGTAACACGGTTTTCAAGCTGTCTTGCTATATCCTCAGCTACAAGCTGTGAGTCAAGCTCGGGCCTCTTGATATCCTCGATGTTTACCATAAGCTTCTTGTCTGTCATCTTCTGAAGGTCGTTGTTGAGCTCCTGGATGGCAGCGCCGCTCTTGCCGATAATGATACCGGGCTTTGAAGTAAAGATAGTTACCTTAACTCTTTCGTTAGTTCTTTCTATAGCGACCTTTGATACGCTTGAATTTGCTAACTTATTCTTGATATAAGCTCTGAGCTTATTGTCTTCAACCAGATAATCTGCATAGTCTTTCTTATCAGCATACCATGTAGAGTCCCAGCCTTTGATAATGCCAACTCTTAATCCATGTGGATTTACTTTCTGACCCATGTTGACCTCCTTATTTCTTCTCATCTAAGTATATTGAAATGTGAGCAGTCTTCTTGTTTATTCTGTAAGCTCTGCCCTTCGCTCTGGGACGTATCCTCTTGAGAGTGGGTCCCTGATTTGCAAATACATCAGCAACATACAAATTATTAACATCTAACTCTAAGTTATTTTCTGCATTGGCAACTGCAGACTTTAAAACCTTTTCAATGATTTCGGCAGCATATCTGGGAGAATATGCAAGCACAGCCAAAGCCTCGCCTACGCTCTTACCCTTTATCTGCTCCAAAACAATTCTAGCCTTAGTGTCGGAAACTCTCACGAACTTAGCATGAGCCTGAGCTCTTCTGTCTCTGTTCTGCTCGTTTCTTTCCTTCTTTATCTGGCTTCTATGTCCTTTTGACATTGGGGTTTCCCTCCTTTACCGATATTATTTAACCTTTGACTTCTTTTCAGCGTCCTTACCATGACCTCTGTAAGTTCTTGTCAAAGCAAACTCGCCTAACTTGTGTCCTACCATATCCTCCGTGATGTATACGGGAACATGCTTTCTGCCGTCATGCACAGCTATTGTGTGGCCTATCATCTCGGGGAAGATAGTTGAACGGCGGGACCAGGTCTTTATAACATTTTTTGTATTGGCCTCATTTTCAGCTATGACCTTCTTCATAAGATGGTCATCACAGAACGGACCTTTTTTAAGTGATCTAGCCATTATTAAGTCCTCCTGTTATTTACTATTTCTTCTGCGGATTATATACTTGTTTGAAGCCTTATGCTTCTTTCTTGTCTTAAGACCGAGAGCAGGCTTGCCCCAAGGTGTGCTGGGTGCGGGACGACCAACGGGAGCCCTGCCTTCGCCACCGCCGTGAGGGTGATCGTTGGGGTTCATAACCGAACCTCTTACGGTAGGTCTTATTCCCATGTATCTCTTCTTGCCGGCTTTACCTATGTTTATAAGCTCGTGGTCTCCGTTTCCTACCTGACCGATAGTAGCCTTGCAGTTGATGGGCAGCAGTCTCATCTCGCCGGAGGGAAGTCTTACAGTAGCGTACTTGCCTTCCTTAGCCATGAGCTGAGCCACATTGCCTGCCGAACGAACAAGCTGTCCGCCTGCGCCGGGATACATCTCTATGTTGTGTATTTCTGCGCCTACGGGGATGTCCTTCATAGCGAGGGCGTTGCCCACTCTAACCTCGGCATTTGAACCGCTCATTACAGTGTCGCCGACCTTTAAGCCGTTGGGAGCAAGAATATATCTTTTCTCGCCGTCAGCGTAGTGCAGAAGAGCAATATTTGCCGTTCTGTTGGGATCGTACTCTATAGATGCGACCTTTGCGGGAATACCGTCCTTATTTCTCTTGAAATCTACTATTCTGTACTTTTTCTTATATCCGCCGCCAATATGACGAACAGTGATCTTACCCTGATTATTTCTGCCTGCAGTTTTCTTGATGTGGACTACAAGGCTTTTTTCGGGAGTTGATTTTGTAATTTCAGCGAAGTCAGATACCGTCATCTGTCTTCTTGAAGGTGTATAAGGCTTAAATCTCTTTATACCCATTTTTTTACACTCCTTTTCCGGATTATTTGCAGACGCCTTGAGCGTCTATACTCTTTTTATTTACCCGAGCCTTCCTATTTGTCGGATTACATACCCTGGAAGAGCTCTATTTCCTTGCTGTCGGCTGTGAGCTGAACTATAGCCTTCTTTCTGGCGTTTGTTCTGCCGAAGGTGTAACCCCTTCTCTTTACCTTGCCGACACAGTTCATAGTGTTTACCTTAGCGACCTTTGTGCCGTCAAACATCTTTTCTACTGCCTGCTTGATCTGTATCTTGGTAGCGTCGGGATGAACATAGAAGGCATACTTCTTTGCAGCCATTTCGTTCATTGTCTGCTCTGTAACGATAGGCTTTAAAATAACGTCATAATACTTTATATCTGCCATTATGCGTACACCTCCTCGATTTTAGCTGCCGTACTCTTTGTAAGCACAAGAGAGTCATACTTTAAAATGTCGTATACGTTTATAGTGTTTACGGATGCAGTCTTGACTGCGGGAATGTTTCTTGCAGCCACTACAGCATTTTTGTTATCGTCCTCGACTACTATCAACGCCTTCTCGATCTTTAAATTCTTTAAAGCGGAAGCCATTTCCTTAGTCTTTGCGTTTACATTCATCTCATCGACAACAACAAGCTTGCCGTCGTTTACCTTTGTAGTTAAAGCGGACTTGAGAGCCAGTCTCTTTACCTTCTTATTTAACTTAAAGGAATAATCTCTGGGCTTGGGAGCGAATACAACGCCGCCGCCTGTCCACTGAGGTGAACGGATAGAGCCCTGTCTTGCGCGGCCTGTGTCCTTCTGTCTCCAGGGCTTCTTGCCGCCGCCTCTTACCTCTGCGCGGGTCAAAGCACTCTGTGTACCCTGTCTCTGATTAGCAAGATACTGAACAACTGCCTGATGCATAACATGAGTGTTTACCTCTATTGCAAAGATATTGTCGTTTAAATCTATTGTACCAACTTCGCTTCCGCTTAAGTTGAACACTTTTACATTTGCCATTAGGTCTTCCTCCTTCCGTAAAGATTAATTAAGCCTTTACGCTATCCTTAATTACAAGTATTGAACCCTTGCTTCCGGGTACAGCGCCCTTTATAAGCAGAAGATTTTTGTCGGCATCGGCTCTTACTACCTCAAGATTCTGAACAGTTACCCTAACAGAACCCATATGACCTGCCATCTTCTTGCCCTTCTTTACCTTACCGGGAGAAGTAGCGGAACTCATTGAACCGACAGCTCTGTGGAACTTTGAACCGTGAGCCATAGGTCCTCTGTGCTGTCCGTGTCTCTTGATGGGACCCTGATAACCTTTACCCTTTGAGATACCGGTTGCGTCTACCTTATCGCCCGAAGCGAAGATGTCTGCCTTTATCTCGCTGCCCGCTTCAAGTCCTTCTACGGATTCGAGTCTGAATTCCTTAAGGACCTTCTTGGGCTCAACGCCTGCCTTGTCGAAATGACCCTTCACAGGCTTTGTTACTTTCTTTGCCTTGATTTCTCCGAAACCAACCTGAACTGCGTCGTAGCCGTCGTTCTCTGCGGTCTTTACCTGTGTTACTACACAAGGACCTGCTTCAAGAACAGTTACGGGAACAAGCAAGCCGTTTTCTGTGAAGATCTGAGTCATACCGATCTTCTTGGCAATGATTGCTTTTTTCATTGTTTTTACCTCCATAATAAACTCTACAGCGGATCGTCCCGTGCGGGAAGATCATTCTAGGTCTACATAAGGCGTTCTATACTACTTATATAAACCAAATCGTCTGAAACTTTTTTAATGCAGTCTTATTACATTATCTTAAGCGTGATGTCCACACCTGCGGGAAGGTCAAGCCTTGACAATGCGTCCGCAGTCTTGTTTGTGGGCTGTAAGATGTCTATGAGCCTCTTGTGAGTTCTAAGCTCAAACTGCTCTCTTGAATCCTTGTCCTTGTGAACAGCTCTAAGAATAGTTACTACCTCTTTCTTCGTGGGAAGGGGTATAGGACCGCTGATCTTTGCTCCTGTTTTCTTAGCTGTTTCGATAATCTGAGCAGCTGACTGGTCGATCAACTTGTGATCGAATGACTTAAGACTGATTCTAATCTTCTGATTAGCCATAAAAAAAGTCGCCTCCTTTTCGTACTTTCTGAATTTCTAGCACGACAAGTGGTGACTGCACACTTATCCGCAGAAAGGGTCTGCAACTCAAGGCATAAATCTGCCCCTCCCTTTTGCTCTGCTTCAATATTAGCACAGTGACCTTGTCGCCCGGTTTCTTTGAACTGGACATTGCTCTGTGAAAAAACCCGCACAGCCTATGTGTTTTCAGCTGTACAGCAACCTTTCACTTCATTGCTCTTAATGCCACAACACTGTTATTTTACCATACCTAAAGCCCGATTGCAAGCTTTTTTTTACCAAATTTCGTAATTTTTTAACCAAATTTATATGCCCGACAATGTAAAATTTTGTATATATTGTATGAAAACAAGCCTTTTTCAGGCTATTTCGAGCCGTTATCCTCGTTTTTGTTGAGCTCTTTTATTATATTTGCCGTTATCACTCCCGAAGGAAGCGCTATGACGGCTATACCGAATACGGAGGTTATCATGCTTATCAGCCTGCCGAGGCAGGTTACGGGATAAATATCGCCGTAGCCTACGGTAGTGAGCGCGGTGGTAGCCCAGTAGAGCGCATCAAAAAAGCTTGAAAAGCTCTCGCCCTCCGCACTGAACATAAAAAGCGCCGTAACAAAAATATAGCTTACGGCTATTATAAGCGTTGTGAAAAGCACCCTGCGCACCCTTTTATACACCTGCATCATATATACGAAAATATCCATATACCTAAGCATCTTGAATATGCGGAAAGCCCTGAATATCCTGCCGAAGGGCAGAAGAGATACAAGGTCGACAACGGCGCCCAAGGTGAAGGGATATATAATAAAGCTAAGCCTGCCCTTTCCTATTATATAGTCGCTCACGATAAAGCGGAGCAGATAGTCGGACGCCAGAATTACTACCGCCGCCCTCTCTATGTGCAGAAAGGGATACATTTCCCTCTTGAACATAATGGGCATTATGCTAAGAACGGCTGTGAAGCTTATGAATATGTCATATATATAGCTTAAATTCCTCTTGTCGGATCTAAGTATAAGCCCGTATATTTTTTCTCTCATAAAGCCACCTCAATTATATTGTTTCCTTTTTTGTAAATTTATACCAAGAAAAAAATATGGACCGTACCAATTAAAAAACATTCCGCAAACAAAAAATGTGTACCCGAGTACACACCTTCATACTGTAGAAAAATTCAAAATACGACCCTTCAGTCAGGCTAACGCCTGACAGCTTCCCTGCTTTGCAGGGACGCCTTATAGTGTTGCCATATTATCACCTCTTTAATACTCTTAATACAACCTCTATTACTATTCCCAGCAAGCCTATTATTGCAAGGAATAAATCAACATAATTTCCTCTGCTCAAAAATTCAATACTGTTTAACACAAAAATAATAATAAAAAATATGAAATATATATTGACTTTATTTATCATATTGCATAAAATGAAAGAGAGGGGACAGGGACGGAACCCCGTCCCCTTTTCGGTTTAGCTCTTAAAGTAGCCTAATATGGTAACGATTGCGGCTATTATCATTATTACCTTTTCGGCTATTTCAAGAGCTTTTTTCAATTTTCTCTTTCATTCATCTTACCTCCTTTCTCAATACCGGCTTGTATTTTTCATCTTTCTGTAATTATATTACAGCACATAGACCGTAATATGTCAACATAATTTTCTCCGCTTAAGCAATGTAATGAAACTGTAAAATAAAATAATAATTGCTAGTATTGACATTTTTTGCCATATATGTTAAAATATTTGCAAAATATATGGCGAAAGGCGGAGATATATGTGAAATCCACAGGAATTGTAAGAAAAATTGACTCTTTGGGCAGGATGGTGCTTCCCAGCGAGCTGCGCGCGCAGTTCGGGCTCAGCGTGGGAGATTCTGTTGAAATATTTACAAACGGCGACATGATAGTTCTCAAAAAATATGCTCCTGCCGACATATTTACGGGAGAAATGGAAAATCTTATAGAGTACAGGGGCAAGAAGGTATCCGTGGACACCATAAAGGAGCTTGCGAGAATAGCGGGACTGCGTGTTACCGAAAACGACGATATATATGGCTTTTTTGACAGCGAGGATATGTAGGAGGTGTTTTATATGGGAATAAGAACGGGACTGGGATACGACGTTCACAGGCTTGCCGAGAACAGACGCCTTATACTCGGCGGAGTGGACATACCCTATGAAAAGGGACTGCTGGGACATTCCGATGCGGATGTGCTCATACACGCCATAATGGACGCGCTTCTGGGAGCGTCAAAGCTGGGCGACATAGGAGTGCTTTTCCCCGACACGGATCCCAAATACAAGGGCATTTCAAGCATAACTCTGCTGAAATATGTGCGCAAGGAAATGGAGAAAAAAAATATAAGGATAATAAACATAGACTCCATAATAGTTGCGCAGAAGCCCAAAATGCGCCCCTATATAGGCGAAATGGAGGAAAATATAGCGCAGGCGCTCGGCATAAGCAGGGACGACATAAGCGTGAAGGCTACCACAGAAGAGGAGCTTGGCTTCACGGGAAGCGGAGAGGGAATATCCGCAAAGGCAGTCTGTCTTATAGAAACAGAGTAACAAAAAAGGCTGTACGCAAACCGTTTTTTTACGGCATTTGCGGCAGCCTCTTTTTTTTATTTCTCAAGCGCCTTTATTACATTTTCCGTTATATTCTTGAACTCACCCGCTATTTCTTCCTTCACATTGTCATAGCCGTTATTTGCCATGCCCGACACGCTTACATCCGTGGGAAGCTCACCGAGGAGAGCAATATCGTTCTTTTTGAGGAAGTCCGTTGTGCTCTCGCCGTCGAATATCTTTATTTTCTCTCCGCAGTGCGGGCAGATGATATAGCTCATGTTCTCTACAAGTCCCAGAATAGGCACATTGAGCATCTTAGTCATATTTATGGACTTTGACACTATCATATTCACCATATCCTGCGGTATGCTCACCATAACTATACCGCTCAGAGGTATGCTCTGCATGATGGTAAGCGCAATATCGCCCGTTCCGGGAGGCATATCCACAATGAGATAGTCCAGCTCGCCCCAGAGAGCCTCTGCCCAGAACTGCTCCACACAGCTTGAAAGCATAGCGCCCCTCCACACGACGGGCTGATTTTCATCGGGAAGCATGAGATTAAGACTAAGCACCTTTATGCCGTCCTCGTTTTCAACGGGTATTATAAGATTGTTTTCGGCATAGGCTCTTTTCCCCGTAAGTCCCATAAGACGGCAGGCGCTCGGACCCGTTATGTCGGCGTCCATAAGACCCACGGAATAGCCCTTCCTTGCAAGCTCCTTAGCAAGCATTGCGGAGACGGTAGACTTTCCAACACCGCCCTTTCCGCTCATAACGCCTATTATGTTCTTCACCTTGTTAAGCGGGTTGTTCTTAACTCCGCACTCTCCGCTGTCATTTCCGCATTTGCCCTTTGAGGGGCACGAACTGCAGTCTGCCATTTTTATCCTTCCTTTCGCACTTTAATTATTACTGAATTTCCTCTGTCTTACGACCTCATACATTATAAGTCCCGCAGACACGCTCGCATTGAGAGAGCCTATGCTGCCGTACATGGGTATGCCCACGGAAAAATCGCATTTTTTCTTCACAAGCTCGCTCACGCCCTCGCCCTCGCTGCCTATAACAAGAGCAATAGCGCCCTTGAGGTCTGCATTAAAATAATTCTGTCCCTTCATATCCGCGCAGGCTACCCATATGTTTTCCTTTTTAAGCTCGTCTATAGCCCTTGCCATATTGGTAACCCTTGCCACGGGCACAAACTCTATAGCCCCCGCAGAGGTCTTGCTCACAACGGCTGTAAGCCCTACGGCGCGCCTTTTGGGAATGACGACTCCGTGCGCTCCCACGGCATCCGCCGTCCTTATTATTGCGCCCAGATTGTGAGGGTCCGTTATTTCGTCGCAGAGTATTATAAAAGGCTCCTCGCCCTTATCCCTTGCAATTTTGACAATATCGCTCAATTCGCAGTATTCATGGGCGGGACAGAAGGCTATAACGCCCTGATTGTTGTTGCTGCGCGAAAGAAGCACCATGCGCTCCTTGTCAACCTCCTGCACAACAATGCCTCTCTCCCTTGCCTTTGCGACTATGACCTTAAGCGTGCCCTCGACGGCGCCCTTTCTGACAACGAGCTTATCTATGGGCTTGCCGTGATTGAGTGCTTCCAGCACGGGATTCCTGCCCTCAAGCTGGAGTCCTTCCTCAAAAGCCGTGCTGTCCTCATACTTGCCCGCCTTTACATTACGCGGTCTGTTATCGCGCCTTTCCGCCTGTATTTTGCTTCTTCTGTTGTCCTGTCTTTTCATAGTATCTCCTTAATGCCCGCATTATATAATTCTTCTATTCTGTCATATCTTTCCAATAAATAAAGATAGCCGAAAAGCGCCTCAACGCCCGTAGCCCGTCTGTAATCCACTATGGATTGATTTTTTGCCGAAGTATGGCTCTTGGCGTTCCTGCCCCTTTTCATGACCGCAAGTTCCTCCTCGTCAAGCATATCCTCTATGACGGAATACATTTTTGACTGCGCCGTGGCGTTCACTATAGCCTTAGCCTTTCTGTGCATTATATTCACGGGAAAATTACCCTCCGAGACCACGGCGCCCCTCGCAAGCAGATCAAAAATCGTGTCGCCTATAAAGGCGAGCGCCAGAGAGCCGAGAGTGTGCGGGTCTGCCGTTGTGTTATTAAAAATCTTCATATTGCTCCTATTTATAGGACCAGCGCACGCCTGCCCTTGTATCCTCTATAACAACGCCCTTTTCATTGAGTTCTTCTCTTATTTCGTCGGCTCTTGCAAAGTTCTTAGCCTTCTTGGCATCCGCTCTTTCTGCAATGAGCCTTTCTATCTCCTGCTCCGATATGCTGTCGTTTTTGACCTCGTCATACGGCTTTATGCCCAGAATATTGCAGAGCATGAGCATTTTTTCTCTTATAGCCGTTACAAATTCCTTTGAAGAATTTTCCGTTACATTGACATTTGCAAACTTGGCTATCTCAAATATGGCTGTTACGGCATCGGCTGTGTTGAAGTCATCGTCCATGGCTTTTTCAAGCTGTATTCTGAACTTATCCGCCTCGTCCGCAAGCTTATTTTCGTCCTCGGTCATAACGCCCTGCGCCTTGCTTTCCTTGAAAAGCAGCGATTTATAGGCGTTCTTTATCCTGTCAAGACCCGCGCCCGCAGACTCCATGAGCTCTCTTGAAAAATTGATGGGGCTTCTGTAATGTCCGCTGAGTATGAAAAACCTTACAACATCATAGGGTATATGCTCCACTATCTCCCTGAGCGTAAAGAAATTGCCCAGAGATTTGCTCATCTTTTTATTGTCCACATTTATAAAGCCGTTATGAAGCCAATACTTTGCGAAGGGCTTGCCGTTTGCCGCCTCGGACTGCGCTATCTCATTTTCATGATGCGGGAATATAAGGTCCTCTCCGCCTGCGTGTATGTCTATTGTGTCGCCTAAATATTTCTTAGCCATTACGGAGCACTCTATATGCCAGCCGGGTCTTCCCTGGCTCCAAGGCGACTCCCAATAGGGCTCGCCCTCTTTTTTGGGCTTCCAGAGCACAAAGTCCATGGGATTTTTCTTGTTCTCGTCAACGGCTATCCTTGCGCCCGCTTCAAGCTCGTCAATATTCTTGCCCGACAGCTTGCCGTAGTCCGCAAATGACTTTGTGTCAAAAAATACGCTGCCGTCCACCTCGTAGGCATAGCCCTTATCTATGAGGGTGCTTATCATTTCTATTATGCCGTCCATTTCCTCCGTTACCTTAGGATTTTTGGTAGCGGGCTCCACATTGAGCCCCTCGGCGTCCTTTTTGGCTTCCTCTATAAATCTTTCGGATATGACCCTTGAATCCACGCCCTCGGCGATCGCCTTCTTTATTATTTTATCATCCACATCGGTGAAATTCTGCACATAGTTCACCTCGTAGCCCTTGTATTCCATATAGCGCCTTATGGTATCGAAAATAACGTAGGGTCTGGCGTTGCCTATGTGTATATAATCGTAAACGGTGGGACCGCATACGTACATTTTTACCTTGCCCTCCTCAAGAGGCACAAATTCTTCCTTTTTTCTTGTCAGCGTATTGTATAACCTCATTGCTGTTCTCCCTTCTTAAGCTCGTCTATTTCCTTCTGCATTTTTTCAAGCTGTACCCTCAGCCTGCATATTTCCATTTCCACGGGGTCGGGAAAATGGATCTGGTCGAGCGTATCGGACGGACTTGTGAGTTCGCTTCTGTTCGTTATCCTTGCAGGCACACCCACCGCCGTAGAATACGGCGGAACATCGTGAAGCACAACGGCGCCCGCGCCCACCTTGCTGTCATGCCCTATGGTTATGGGACCCAGCACCTTAGCGCCCGCGCCTATCATAACATTGCTGCCTATAGTGGGATGGCGCTTGCCCGTGTCCTTGCCCGTGCCGCCCAGAGTAACATTCTGATATATAAGCACATTGTCGCCTATCTCGCAGGTCTCGCCTATCACAACGCCCATGCCGTGGTCTATGAACACTCCGCGCCCTATCACTGCGCCGGGGTGTATTTCAATGCCCGTCAAAAACCTTGAAAGCTGCGAAACAAACCTTGCAAGGAAAAACAGATGCATCTTATAGAGCCTGTGCGCGAACCTATGAAAGATCATAGCCCAGAAGCTGGAATAAAGCACTGCCTCTATACCGCTTTTTATGGCGGGGTCTTTGCGCTTTACCGTCTGTACCTCGGAGCTCACGCCGAAAAATAGAATAATTACCGCTATAATAAGTATGAGCAGTATCACAAATGTCTTCACTATATCACTCCCGTTACATAAAAAAATAAGCTCTCATCTCATAGAGACGACAGCTCGTGGTTCCACTCTAATTCCTTTTGAAAAAAGGCTCTCTTGCGACTTATAACGCAGTCATACGGAGCGGGCTACTCCTGTTCACCCGTCGGCTCGGAAATGCACTTCGTCAATATCCGCCATAGAGCGCTCACAGCAAACGCGCCCCTCTCTGAATGGCATTTAAGGATTACTCTTTTCGTCTTCGCCTTTAAGCTAATATATGTATTTTATACTTAAAATGCCAAAAAGTCAAGAGCTAAGTTGAAAACATAGTTTTAACATTGTGAAGGGATACATTGCAGGGCGATACTCTTTTGCTCCCTCCTCCCTTAACATCTTGGTACAGCAAGACCTAAATAAAACAGCCTATGTCAATGCCGGCAAAGAGATAACGGAAAGGCTTAGACAGAAGGAGTAGGCAAAACATGGGAAATATGCACGCTATGGACCCAAAGGCAATTTTAAAAAATATCATATGTTTATGTATAAATAAAGGACAACACCTTGCAGTGCTGTCCTTTTATAATTGCAATATTTAATAAATGTTATGAATAAAAGCCTGCGTCATAAATTTGTACTTTTTGCAAATAATCGCTTTCTAGCTCTATTTCTAAATTCTGTACACCGGATATGTCAATATCAAAACCTTCGGGCTTTACACCGGCAGTCATTGTAGAAGATGAGTACAGAAGCTTTCCGTCACCATAGATTTTTAATATTCTTTCTAATCTATTATCTCTACCTTCATAAGATATTCCCACTATACCCTTAAATCTACTATATTGTCCATTTAAAAGATATTGTATAAATCCTCTATCACTTGCCCCTCTACTTAATGTTATGCCGCTACTGTGAACTTTTCCTGTGTTGTCTTTGCCATCTGATTGCAAATCATATATATCTGCTGTTTTTGTAAAATAATCCATATCTTCCAGAAGTACAGCGGGGTTAACAGAATTAGAAGGATATTTGCCCAAATATACAGCTGAATTTTCTGCGTCCCAGTCAACAGACTTATTGAAAGCCTCTCCAACTGCTCTTACAGGAAGATAAGTTGTGCCATTATATATAAATGCCTCGTTTCCATTACTAGTGTTAACCAAATTTCCGTCGGCATAAATCTTTATATCTCTATAAAAGACATTTATAGTTTTTGTTACTTGTTCAGCCATAACGGATACGGTTGTTGCTGTAATAACACCGGCGGCAAATAATAATATTCCTTTTAAAAATTTCATTAAAATTCCTCCCTTTTAACACGTCTTAATGTATACTTTAGGACGGCCGTTTTTCTTTTTATTTTTATAGTCAAATTGTACCATAATATGATTATGTTGTCAATAATATTTGGATAAAATTTATATAATTTTGGGCAAATAAAAGGACTTTTTGAAACCGTCCTAAAGTATAGTTTGAGACGGTCGCAATTAAAAAAATTTTGTACTTGGTTTTGCTCGGGGCAAAGATTCTTGATGTTTTAATTTTTACGAAGGTATAAAAAGGAGATATAGAGATATAAAAAACTGAATAAATTTGGACATAAGTTCACCATATTGTTTCCATAAGT
>CANRNM010000015.1 GCA_947631975.1 uncultured Clostridia bacterium | reverse complement strand
GATTTTAGTCTGCGACGCTTTTTTGATTGTACAAATCATATAACTTTTCATTTTTATATTAAATTTGTACTTTTTCGACAGACTGAATCCCCCGGCTTAGCCGAGGGATATTTATTTTATTTAAGCCTCGTATTTGATTATAGCGCCTCTTGGACATTCGCTCACGCACTTGCCGCACTGAGTACACTTGCTGTAATCTATCTTGGCTATCTTTGCGGGAGGCACGAGATTGCCTATTGTCTTCATCTCTATTGCTTCCGACGGACAGCCCTTAGCGCACTTGCCGCAGCCTATGCAGGCAGTTGTACAAGCCTTCATGGCTACAGCCGCCTGGTCGAGCGAGTTGCATGTAACTCTCACGAGCTTATCATAAGGCACAAGCTCGATGAGGCTCTTGGGACAAGCCTTTATACAAGCTCCGCAGGCAACGCATTTGTCCTTATCCACAACGGCTACGCCGTTTACAACATGGATGGCATCGAACGCGCAGGCGGCAACACAGCTTCCGTCGCCCAGACAGCCGTGGGCGCAAGCCTTATGTCCGCCCGAAACGCTTGCCTCAAAGCGGCAGTCGTCTGCGCCGTAGTATTCAAATCTGGACTTTGCCTTGTCGCAGTCGCCCTGACACTTTACAAAGGCAGTCATCTTTTCGGCAGAGCCTGCCTCAACGCCCATTACCTCGGCTACCTTGCCCGCTACGCCCGCTCCGCCTACGGGACAGGCATTGACGGGAGCCTCGCCCTTTGCTATTGCCTCGGCAAGAGCATCACAGCCCGCAAAGCCGCAGCCGCCGCAGTTGGCGCCCGGAAGGCACTCTCTTATGAGAGGCACCTTGGGGTCCTGCTCCACCTTGAAAATGATCGAAGCAAAGCCGAGAACTATACCGAAAATCACGCCCATACAGCCTAAAACAAGTACGGGAAATAAAATTGCATTAATATCCATTTTAAACCCTCCTTATCAAAGCATGCCCGAGAAGCCCAAAAAGGCGATAGACATAAGACCTGCAGTTATGAGTGTGATGGGGAAGCCCTGAAACGGCTTGGGGATAGGACACTTTTCGAGCCTTTCTCTTACGCCCGCAAAGAGTATGATCGCAAGGGCGAAGCCTACGGCGGCGCCTACGCCGTTTACAAGCGACTTAATAAAGCCGAAGTTGCTTTCCATATTTGTTACCGTAACGCCGAGCACGGCACAGTTTGTGGTGATAAGGGGAAGATAAACGCCGAGCGCCTGATAGAGCGAGGGCGAGCTCTTCTTAATGAACATCTCAACAAACTGAACGAGCGACGCAATTATAAGTATGAAAGCTATGTTGTATAAATAAGAGAGGTTCATGGGAACCAGCACGAAGTTATAAACAAGCCATGTTGCGGCAGAAGCAAGAGCTATTACGAATATAACAGCAACGCCCATGCCCGCAGCAGTTTCCACCTTCTTGGACACGCCGAGGAACGGACAGATACCTAAGAATTTGGAGAAAATAAAGTTATTGACGAATATAGCCGCCATTAAAGTTACAAATAAATCCATTCTCTGTCCACCTCCTATTTCCTATTTCTTACAAGATTGACAAGTACCATGAGGAAAGCAAGAGTGATGAATGCTCCCGGAGGAAGTATCATGAGCAATGTCTTGCAGCTCTCGGGAAGGATAGCGATGTTGAAAAGGCTGCCGTTGCCGAGAAGCTCTCTTACTGCGCCGAGCACTGTCAATGCAAGCGTAAATCCAAGACCCATGCCTATACCGTCGAAAAGCGAAGCTATGGGGCCGTTCTTGCCCGCATAAGCCTCTGCTCTTGCAAGTATGAGGCAGTTAACAACTATAAGGGGGATGTACACGCCCAGACTTGCGTCAAGGGTGGGCACAAAGCCCTTCAAAAGCATCTGTACTATTGTAACGAAGGATGCTATGACTACTATATAACAGGGTATTCTTACACTGTCGGGTATTATCTTTCTTATAAGTGAAATAACAAAGTTAGAGCAGATAAGGACCGCTGTTGTGGAAAGACCCATACCTACGCCGTTTATAGCCGATGATGTAACGGCAAGCGTGGGACACATACCTATTACCTGTACAAAGGTAGGGTTTTCATCAATTATACCATTTTTGATTATCTTAACGGGATTCATCAATCAGCCCCTCCTTCCGCATAGTTTTCAGTGATGTAGCTTATTGCCTCCGTAGCGGCTGCCGCAACGGCTCTTGAAGTGATGGTCGCGCCCGTGAGCGCCTCTATCTCTCCGCCGTCCTTTGTTACCTTGACCTCGCCGCTCTTGCCCGCAAACTGTGAGTAGAAGCTCTCCTTTGCGGCATTTGCGCCAAGTCCCGGAGTTTCGTTAGAGCAGTTGACTATGGAAAGACCGGTGATAGTTCCCTCAAGGTCTACGCCGTACATAAGCTCTAGGCCTGCGCTGAAGCCCTTTGTGTTTATGGCAACGGCATAGCCTATGGCGTTGCCGTCGGAGTCAAGCGCGGGAGTTACGGTAGTGATGCTGCCCTCGTTGACCTCCGTTTCCTCGCCGAAGCTTGCGGCATCGGGAAGGACTGCCGTCATACTTTCCTGCTTTGCCTTGTCGGACTGCTCCTGAATGGGCGCGGCAGTTATCATATTAACATAGCCCAGAAGCGCTGAAGCAATAACGCATATAATGAGAAGTACCGCAGCGGGTTTTACTATATTCGACATATTACTTCACCTCCTTGACTTTAACGGGCTTTACATAGCCGAATTTCTTAGGCGTTGTCCATCTGTCGATAAGAGGAACGCAGAGGTTCATAAGAAGTATCGAATAGGATACGCCCTCGGGATAGCCGCCGAAAACTCTTATGAGCACAGTTATAAAGCCGCAGCCGAAGCCCATTATAAGCTGACCCAGAGGAGTAACGGGCGATGAAGCGTAGTCAGTCGCCATAAAGAAGGCGCCGAGCATAAGTCCGCCGAAGAATATCTCGGTGTAATCCCTGCTTACCGCTCCCTCAACTCCGCAGAGCTTGAGTATATATGTGAACACAAGCACGGTGCCTATGTATAAAACGGGTATCCTCCAGGATATTACCTTCTTATATATAAGGTAAAGACCGCCTACTATAAGCGCAATGGCGCAGGTCTCGCCTATCGTTCCGCCCGTGTTGCCTATAAGACCCTGAACGAGCGTTGCGCCGTAGCTTCCGCCCTCCTTCATGGAGGCAAGGGGGGTTGCGTAGGTCTCAGCCTCAGCCATGAAGTTTGTAGCCTTGAATGCGGCGCCCGTCATAAGTGTGGGATACGACGCAACCAAGAAGGCTCTGCCCGCAAGAGCGGGGTTTATGAAGTTCTGACCCAGACCGCCGAATATCTGCTTAGCAATCACTATTGCAAAGCCTGCGCCCACTATGGGCATAACAAATATTGCGATGGGGTGCTCGCTGAAGGACAGAGCAGGCATATTGAGCGCAAGCAGAAGTCCTGTGATGACTGCCGAAAAGTCCTTTACAGTGTTGGGCTTTTTGGCTATCTTATTGTAGAGCGTTTCCCACAAAACGGCTGCCAGTATGGAAACGGCTACCATTATTGCGGCGGTAACGCCGAAATATACTATACCCATGACCGTTGCGGGCACAAGGGCAATAACAACATCTCTCATAACGCCGGAAACGGTCTCCTTAGAGCGGATATGAGGAGATGATGAAACCATTAAATTGTCATTCATTATTCCGTCCTCCTTTATTTCTTTCTCTTAGAAGCCATTACCTCGCCTCTGAAGGCGATTATCGTCTGTGCCAGATGTCTCTTGGCGGGACAGGTGAAGGAGCAGGAGCCGCACATTATGCAGTCCAGTCCGTCATGAGCCTCGAACGCCGCCATATCTCCCGCAAGAGCGTCCTGATTCAATGTGAGGGGCATAAGTCCCATGGGACAAGCGCCCACGCACTTTCCGCATCTTATACAGTTGCTCTCGGGAGGAAGCTCAGCCGACTTTCTTGTAAGACACAAAAGAGCCGAGGAGGTCTTTACAAAGGGTACATCCGTAGAGAACATAGCCTTGCCCATCATGGGACCGCCCGCTATTATCTTGGCAGGCTCTTCGACAAAGCCGCCCACCTGCTCTATAAAGTCGTTTATGTTCATACCTATCCTAACCTGATAGTTACCGGGGTTCTTTACGGCGTCGCCCGTGAATGTAACTATCCTTCTCATGAGAGGTCTGTCCTGTGCGCAGGCTCTCTCAACGGCAAGAACGGTGTCTACATTGTCCACTATGCAGCCTTCGGAAGCGGGGAGCTTGCCCGACTTGACCTCTCTGCCCGTAACGGCATATATGAGCTGTTTCTCGGAGCCCTGCGGGTACTTTGTGAGAAGCGCGACAACGGAAATGTTGTCATATTTCTTGCATACTGCGCTCATAGCCTCTATGGCATCGGGCTTGTTGTTCTCTATAGCTATGTAGCCCTTTGCGCCGGGGTGGAGAGTGAGCATAATGGCAAGACCCATGGCGAGCCTGTCGCTCTTTTCAAGCATTACCCTGTGGTCGGATGTAAGATAGGGCTCGCACTCCGCAGCGTTGACAATAATGGTGTCTATCTTGTCGGTGGGAGGCGGATTGAGCTTTATGTGAGTGGGGAAACCCGCTCCGCCCAAGCCTACGATACCCGCATTCTTTATCTTGTCGAGTATCTCTTCCTTTGAAAGCTTCTGCCAGTCCTTGTTTTTGCCGAGCGACGGGTCTTCCTCAAACAAGCCGTCGTTTTCGACAATGACAGACAGCGCCATTGTTCCGCCCGGAGTGAGCATAGGCTTTATATCTTTCACCGTGCCCGATACAGACGCATGAATGGGAGAACACATAAACGCCTCTGCCTCGGCTATCTTCTGACCGAGCAGCACCCTGTCGCCTTTTTTGACGATAGGAACGGCGGGAGCGCCTATATGCTGGCTCATGGGATATACCATCAGAGCGCCCTCTTTGGGCATTATTATCTCAATAGGCTTCTTCTCCGTAGCCTCTTTGCCCTCGGGCGGATGGATACCGCCGATCTTAAAGGTTTTAAGATTCATATCTATTTCCTCCTTTATTTTATTTTACCTTAAAAATATAATACAACATTTTTCATAAAAAAACAAGACTCTACAGAGTTTTTTTGTGTTAAATATATAACAAGGTTTCAAAAGAGCGGAAAAATGTTGGTTAAACTACACTATTGTTTGAAAATTTTGTTAATTGTTTTCAATTTTTGCCCCTCTCTATTGTTTTTTTATATCTTTTGTATTAAAATTAAACATAAGTATTTATATAACAAAGCATATGCGGAAAGGAATGACAGAAAATGAAGGTTGCAAGCTTTACAATAGACCACGACAGACTTAAAAGAGGCATATATGTTTCAAGGCGGGACAATGTGGGAAACGAGGTCGTTACCACATTTGATGTGAGATTCAAGGTGCCCAACACGGAGCCCTGCATGGACACCGCAGCCATACATACTCTCGAGCATCTTATGGCAGTATATTTAAGAGGGGATGAAAGATGGGCGGACAGTATAATTTATGTGGGCCCCATGGGGTGTAGAACAGGTATGTACATCATTTTCAAGGGGAGCCTTGAGCCCGAGGACGTGCTGGAGCCCATACGCTCGGCTGTGAAATTCGTTATGGACTTCGAAGGAGCGGTGCCCGCGGCAGCGTCAAAAGAATGCGGAAACTATCTCGACCACAATCTCACATATGCAAAATGGGAATGTGAAAAATTCTACAATGAGATATTGAAGGATATAAAGAAGGAAAATATGGTATACCCCGATTAATATGTACAGGGTGTAAATTCTTTTTTAAGCAATTTTTCTTTTGTTCAAAATGGCTTGAAAAATGCTGTAAAAAGAGTTATAATGAAAGTTATTCCAATTATGGCACAAAAGGCTTTGCAGGGAGGTGAACGCGCATGAGTGAAGAAACAAAACAGGTAGATACGCTTTATGAAGAGCTTATAAATGAAATAAAAAGCTATCATCCGTCAAAGGACCTTTCTCTTGTGGAAAGGGCGTATGCTCTTGCAAAGCAGGCTCACGGCGAACAGAAAAGGAAGTCGGGAGAGCCTTATATAATACATCCTCTCGCGGTAGCCAAGATACTGGCGGAGCTGGAGCTTGACCTCGAAAGCATAACGGCGGGACTTCTTCACGACGTTGTGGAGGACACCAAATACACGCTCGAGGACATATCGGAAATGTTCAACTCCGACGTTGCTCTGCTGGTAGACGGCGTAACAAAGCTTGAAAAATTCGCCTATTCCTCAAAGGAGGAATTTCAGGCGGAAAATTTCAGAAAAATGTTCCTTTCAATGGCAAAGGACATAAGAGTGATACTCATAAAGGTAGCCGACAGACTGCACAATATGCGTACGCTTAAATATATGCGCCCCGAAAAGCAGAAGGAAATAGCGCAGGAAACGCTCGACATCTACGCTCCCCTTGCCGACAGGCTGGGTATTTCAAAGATAAAAACGGAGCTTGAGGACCTTTGTCTTAGGTATCTGGAGCCCGAGGCATACTATGACCTTGTGGACAAGATAAACAGAAAGCAGTCCGAGAGAGAGGACTTTGTAAAGAAAATAGTTGCCGAAATAAGCGAAAAATGCGAAAAGGCGGGCATAAAGAACTGCACCGTATACGGCAGACCCAAGCACTTTTTCAGCATTTACAAGAAAATGCACACCAAGAATAAGTCGCTCGATCAGATATTCGACCTCTTTGCGGTGAGAGTGCTCGTGGACAACGTGAAGGACTGCTACGGCGTGCTGGGAGTCGTGCACGAGGCTTATACGCCCATGCCCAACCGCTTCAAGGACTATATAGCCATGCCGAAGGCAAATATGTATCAGTCGCTTCACAACACGCTCATAGGTCCCGAGGGCATGATATTTGAAATACAGATAAGGACCTACGAGATGCACAGGACTGCAGAATACGGTATCGCCGCGCACTGGAAGTACAAAAAGGGCATAACAGAGGGCGTGGAAGACAGCTCAGAGGACGCAAAGCTCTCATGGCTCAGGCAAATACTGGAATGGCAGAGGGATATGTCCGACAACCACGAGTTTATGGACACCATAAAGACAGACCTCGACGCCTTCAGCGAAAATGTGTTCTGCTTCAGCCCCAGCGGAGAGGTCATCTCCCTTGTGGAGGGCTCTACTCCCGTTGACTTTGCTTATGCCATACACTCTGCCGTGGGCAACACTATGGTGGGCGCAAGAGTAAACAACAGGATAGTAAACTTCGACTATGTCATTAAAAACGGCGACAGGATAGAGATAGTAACATCGCAGAACTCCAGAGGTCCAAGCAGGGATTGGCTTAAATTTGTAAAGACAAGTCAGGCTAAGTCCAAGATAAACCAATGGTATAAGAAGATAAATAAGGAAGAAAATATAGTAAGGGGCAAGGACCTGCTCGAAAAGGAAGCCAAGCGCAAGGGGCTCAACATAACCGACCTCCTCACGCAAAAGGCAATGGAAGCCGTGCAGACGCGCTACAGCTTTAGAGACTGGGACTCCGTGTGCGCTGCCGTGGGACACGGCGGACTCAAGGAGGGTCAGGTGATAAACAAGCTCAACGAGGAATACCAAGCCGAGCTTAAGCACAGCAAGACCGCACAGGAGCTTCTTAAGGAGCAGGAGGACGCCATAAAGGCAAGGCTTGAGACCGACAACGAGGAGCCCCATCAGCACAAGCGCAGCAAGAGCGGCATTTATGTGCACGGCATAGGCGACATAGAGGTAAGGTTTTCAAGGTGCTGTTCACCCGTTCCCGGAGATGAGATAGTGGGCTTTGTAACAAGAGGCAGAGGCGTATCCATACACAGAACGGACTGCATAAACATAATAAACCTCAACGAGGAAGAAAGAGCAAGGCTCCTCGAAGCCGAATGGACGATAGACAGGGCATACGGCGGAGGATATTTCAAGGCGGATATAAGAATACTCGCAGACGACAGAGACGGACTGACGCTCGACATATTAAAGGTGATAATAGACGAGGGACTTTCCGTTGTGAATGTAAACGGCAGAAGCCTTAAAAACGGCAGCGCCGTTATAGACCTTTCGCTTAAGATAAGCGGTATAGAATCCCTTGAGATACTTGCAAAGAAGATAAAGAATATAAGCGGTATAGAAAGCATTGAGAGAGTGAATTCATAATGAGAGCTGTTTTGCAGAGAGTGGCATATGCAAGGGTCAGTGTGGACGGCGAGACCGTGGGAAGCATAGAAAACGGCGTTGCCGTGCTTGTGGGCATGAACACGGGCGACGACGCAAAGACCTTTGATTGGATGTTCAACAAAATAAAAAATATGAGGATATTTGAGGACGGCGAAGGCAAGATGAACCTTTCCGTATCGGATAAGGGCTGCGGCATACTGCTCATACCCAACTTCACAATATACGCCGACGCCAGGAAGGGCAACAGACCGAGCTTTGCAATGGGCGCGGGTCCCGACGAGGCAAGGCAGAGCTTCAATGCCTTCGTGGAATATGCCAAGAAAAGCTATGACAAGGTGGAATCGGGCGTTTTTCAAGCCTATATGAAGGTAGAGCTTTTAAACGACGGCCCCATAACCATACTGCTCGACAGCGACAAGATGTTCTGACCCGTTATGCTCTCAAAGCATGACAATATTTAAAGGTGATACCATGTCCGAGAATATATACGAAAGACTTATAAAAGAAAAAAAGCATGGCTGCAAGGGCGGACTGTATCACAACACGCAGATAGGCTTTGCGTACAACTCCGAAAAGCTTGAAGGCAGCAGCCTTACGCCCGAGCAGACGAGATACCTCTTTGAAACAAGGAGCATAAAGCTTGACGGCGATGTGCTTGTGCCAAAGAACGACATAACGACAATGGACAATCACTTTGTTATGTTCAACCATATGCTGGACACCGCCTTGGAGCCTCTTTCCGAGGAGATAATAAAGGAATTTCACGGCATACTCTTTTTGGGCACGGACGAGAGCAGAGAGCTTGACTTTGCCGTGGGAGATTACAAAAAAATAAGCAATACCATAGGTTTTTTCATAGAGACCACAGAGCCCGAAAATGTGGCGGAGGAAATGAAAAAGCTCATAGAAGGCTATAATTCAAAAGAGAAAATTTCATTCGAGGATATTACGGACTTCCACTATGCATTTGAACGCATACATCCGTTCCAAAACGGCAACGGCAGAGTGGGCAGGATGATAATGTTCAGAGAATGTCTAAGAAACAATATAGTGCCCTTTGTCATTACAAACGATGTAAAGAGATTTTACACCCTTGGGCTTGACGAATACGGCAAAAGTCCCGTAAGGCTGAGGGAGACCTGCGCGCTCTGTCAGGACGGCTATGCAAGGATGTGCATGAAATTCGGCATAGATATAGATGATTGGCGGAGAAGCGCAAAAAACAGGAGAGATATATGAGATTAAAGGTTTTTGTGTCTCCCGACATGGGGGAGAACTGTTATTTTGTAATAGATGAGAACACAAATGAGGCTATAGTAATAGACTGCGGAGCCATGGCGGAGAAGCTCTGTAAATTCATAGACGGCGAAAACATAAAGCTCAAAGCCATATGCCTGACTCACGCGCACTTCGACCACGCGGGCGCCGTGAGCGAGGTGAAAAAGCACACGGGCGCTCCCGTAATAATATGCGAGGGCGAGGAAGTGGTCGCGAACAGTCCCGAATATAACCTTTCGGCAGTGTTCGGCGCGCCCTTCACCGTGCCGTATGACAGGGTAATGCGCGACGGCGAAAAATTTTCATTCGGCAGTCTGGAGTTCAAAGTTATTTCCACTCCCGGACACACTGCGGGAGGAGGCTGTTTTTATTTTGAAAGGGAGGGCGTCCTCTTTTCGGGAGATACGCTTTTCTTTATGAGCGTGGGCAGGACGGACTTCCCGTCGGGAAGCGCTTCCGCGCTTACCGAGAGCATAAAGAAAAAGCTCTTTGTACTGCCCGACGACACGGCGGTGTACACGGGGCACGGTCAACAGACCGCCATAGGCTTTGAAAAGGAGAACAACGGCTTTATTTTTTAGCCGTAATAAGGCATTATGTACTATATATTAAAAGGGCATAACTTTATAGATGAAACCGTATCCGTGATAATGCTTTTCTATCCCAACGACAAATATATAAAGACAGATGAAATACAGGACGGCATAACGCTTTTATCGGGGCTTGAGAACACCGAGGCTTATGCGGAGCTGTATATTGACGGGGAGCTTAAGGCAAGGCGTAGCGAAGCTGCGGAGAGCTCCGACAGGCGGGAGATAAAAAGAGCGCTGGGCTTATGCGCCGCTCTTGCGCTTAAAACGGCGCGCAATATCCCTCTGGACTGGGGAATACTCACGGGCGTAAGACCCGCAAAGCTTGTGAGCGAGGCTTGGAACGAGGGCTATGACACGGACGAGATAAGGGATATATTCGGCAGAAAATATCTTGTCAGCCCCAAAAAGCTGGAGCTTATGATAAGGGTAGCCGAGCAGGAAAGGAATATAGTCGAAAACGGCATAGGCAAGATAAGCATATACATAGGCATACCCTTCTGCCCCACAAGGTGCCTCTACTGCTCCTTTACATCCTATCCCCTTGAAAGATACAAAAGCAGGGTGGACGAATATATAGACGCTCTTATAAAAGAGATGGGATTTGTGAGCGCATATGCGGCGGGAAACGAAGTCGAAAGCCTCTATATAGGCGGCGGCACGCCCACATCGCTTACGGAAGAACAGCTCGAAAGGCTGTTATGCGCCGTTGAAAAATATCTTAAAATACCCGCGGAGTTCACTGTCGAGGCGGGCAGACCCGACACCGTAACGCTTGAAAAGCTCCGCATACTCAAGGAACACAATGTGTCCAGAATATCCATAAACCCGCAGACGCTCAACGACGGCACACTGCGCCTTATAGGCAGAGAGCACACCTCGGCGCAGTTTTTTGAAGCGTTCGAGCTGGCAAGGAAGGCAGGACACGAGCACATAAACACCGACATAATACTGGGACTTCCCGGGGAGAAGGAACGGGAGGTTACAAACACCATGAAAGGGCTCGAGGAGCTTTCGCCCGAGAGCATAACAGTGCATACGCTTGCCGTAAAGAGGGCTTCGAGGCTGAAGGAAACGCTTGAAAGCTACGACATGGCAGACTATGCGCTTATGGAGAGGCTTTTGAATATAGCTGGAGAATATACCGAAAAAATGGGTATGATACCCTACTATATGTACCGTCAGAAAAATATGGCCGGCAACTTCGAAAATGTGGGCTGGTGCAGGGAAGGCTGCCAATGCATATACAATGTGGCTATAATGGAGGAAAAGCAGAGCATAATAGCCCTTGGCGCAGGCGGCTCCACAAAGACCGTGGACCCAAGAACAAACCGCATAGAGAGAATATTCAACGTCAAAAGCGTTGACGATTATATAACCAGAATAGACGAGATGCTGGAGAGAAAAAAGGCTCTTGAAAGTCTGCTTTAAATACGGTATTGACGCAAAAGTCAACCGCGCATACGGTCCTTCGCTTTATATAAAGATTTGCGCAAACGATCAATTTTACGGCGTAAACGACAGAGCGCATTTTATAAAAATGTGTTATTATAAAAGCATAGGAAGCGTATGCATTAATAAAATGAGGTGTAAAATATGGCAGAAATAAAAAAGAAAAATAAAGACAGACTTTATGCGGGCTATGACAATGAATACGAAAAGCTGGCGTTTGGCGAGAAAAGCGCCGAAAGCGAAAATATACGCTCCGGCATGAGAGATCTGGCTGCGGAGTTCAGAGAGGTTTTCGGCATAAGCGATACGGACGAAATGTCTCTCAGCCAAAGGATAAAAATGATACTGGACAGCATAAGGGTGGACGGTGAAAGCTACAACTTTCTAAGACCCGGCGGCTGGCTTGACGACGAGGCGGCAATGGCGTGCGCCATGGCAAGAATAAAGAAAATGGCTGTTTACGGACAGAATCCCAAAAGCAGCGACGGGGTTTATCATATAGTGTATCTCGACCCCGAAAGCAACAAATACACGGCTCTGGGCAACGGTATAGAGGACATTGTGATACCGCCGAAGCCCGAACCCCCGAGGAGAAGTATTTTACTTGCGGACGCCCGCTATGAAAGAGATCTGGCAAAATATGAGGACGCCGTAAGGGAAAAGAAAAGGATAGACGCCATCAATAAAAACAATGAAAAATATGTAGAAATGGCAGAAAAAGAGGCGGAATCCGTTAAAATGACAAATGAGCACGTGGGAAACACCAGCGTAAGGAACAAGAGCATACACGAGCTCATGGCGGACAGGGACGGACACAAGGGCTCTCTTAAACAGCGCCTTGAGGATGCCAAATCCTATACACGCAGAAATTCAAAGGAATACAACGAATTTCTGCGCTCTCTCGACAGCGTAAACAAGCTGTGGGAAATGCCGGGCACCAAGGAAAACACAAAGGCTATGCTTCAAGCCTATGAAAGACTTGAAAAAGCCTGCAAGGTATATCTTGACAAGAATTCTTCTCCCCGCCGCACTGATACGGGCGAGAAAAGAATAGACATAGTAAGAGATGTGCTCAATCTCCAGCGCCGTGAGAAAAAGGAACTGGAGGGCTATTACAACACATTTGAGGCATCTCCCGAGGAGCGCATACTGGGCGACTGCGTTGAAAAGGCAAGACATGTGGAGCTGAACGAAAAGGAACACAAGCTCAGCAAAATAGGCGCAGGCACAAGCGTAAGACTTCACATAGAGGGCAAGGACATAAACGGTATATTTACGGAGGGAAAGACCGATAAATTCATAAAGTTTGAGGGTATTATCCTTAGGAACCTGCAAAACGCCAAGAATATTTCTCCGTCCATGGCGCAGAGAATATGCGACCGTTGCAACTGCGCGACCGTAGGCTATTCGCTTACTGCCGTTCGCAAGCCCGAAGGCGTATACAGCTTCCTTAAAAACAACCATATATTAATGAATGACAGCCCGGAAGAAAGAGAGCAATGGAAGGAATTTGCCGAGCATCTTTCGGCAGGGCTTGAAAAGCTTCACAATAATAAGACCTTTGACGGCATTTCATCGGCGAATGTTTTAGGGGCGGCTATAAATAAATATGCTCCTAATCAATACAAGGAGGTACTCACCAAATACAAGGACAGCATCAGATTTTACAATGCCATATCCAGCACTAAATTTTCAATGGATGTAAAGCTCCAATACATTAATGAAATGGATGTATGCAGTAAGTCCGATATTAAAAAAGGCAGTACCGTAAGAAAGGATCTGGAGCAATTCCTTAAGGATGTTACGCTGGAGACCAATTCGCAGATAATTGCCGCTCATTCGGGCATTGAGGCGGAAAGGCGTAACGACCTTAACACAAGAAATATAGCCACATCCGTGCTGGCAGAGCTTATAGGCTGTCCCGATGTTGTGGCAAAGACGGAAAAGGCGACCGTCGTTACCGCGGACGGAAAGACCAAAGAGGGCATATTTATGGAGTATGCTCAGGGAGTACCGGGCAGCCGCCTGGATTTTGAAGCGGAGCAGCTTATAGCTATGGACCATAAACCGAACGGCGGGCTCAAGAAAAAAATAGCCGACCTCCAGGTATTGGACAGCCTTTGCGGACAGACGGACAGACATCTTAACAACATTATGTTCCAGACAGGCGAGGACGGACTTGTGTCCGATATAAAGGGCATTGACAACGACATGAGCTTCGGTATAACGGGGCTTCATACCCACGGCTATCACAGCATAAATCTCGGCGCCATAACGCATATAGACGAAACAACGGCAAATAATATCAAAAATCTAAACAAGGAGGTACTGGAATATAAGATGAAGGACCTTCTTGTGCAGAAGGAAATAGATTCGCTGTGGGACAGAGTGAGAGTGATGCAGGCGTGGCTGGAGGATCCCCGCGTTACCATAGTGCCTACCGACCAATGGAAGGACAAGGGCTGGGGCGAGCTTGCAAGGGGCGTGACCGAGAAGGTCGAAGTGATGATAGACGGAAAGCCCGAAATATGCGAGCAGGCTCAGGTCAAGAACTCAAACCTCTTCTATAAAGTAGGCTTAAGAACGCTGACGCAAAATAGGCTCAGTATGTGCGCGCCTCAAAACGAAGAAGATAAGAACGCTTATCTGAACAATATAAATGCCGTAAAGGAATTTGAAAAGGAAAAGCTTAGGGAAATAAGAGGAATTGATAACGCAAGGCAGACCCGAGCTGCACAGGCTCCTGCTGCCCTGACTCAGCCCGTCCGCACCCCGCCTGCAAGGACCGCGGGCGGAGGCGGCATAGGTATGGGATAATAATACATAACGGCTTAAGGACATTGGACTCTATTCGCCGTATGCCGTCCGTTATAAAGGGCTTATGACCTGCCCTTATATCAACTAAAAAAAGGAGAAACAAAATGGCTGAAAACAGAATAAAGCCCCGTATACTCACGGGATTTATGGAGCTGCTCCCCGCAGACCAGATATTATTCAACAGAATATACGACACCATAAGAGAGGTATACGAGAGCTTCGGCTTTCTTCCGCTCGACACCCCCGTTATAGAGCTTTCGGAGGTACTGCTGGCAAAGGCGGGCGGAGAGACCGAGAAGCAGATATACCGCTTCACAAAGGGCGACAACGACCTTGCGCTTCGCTTCGACCTTACGGTGCCACTTGCAAGATATGTGGCGCAGCACAGCGGAGAGCTCACCTTCCCCTTCAAGAGATATCAGATGAGCAAGGTATACAGAGGCGAAAGACCGCAGAAGGGACGCTTCAGAGAGTTCTATCAATGCGACATAGACATAATAGGCAACGAGGAGCTCGACCTCACATATGACGCAGAGATACCCGCCGTTATATACAATGTATTCAGAAGGCTTGACATCGGCAAGTTTACGATACATATAAACAACAGGAGGGTATTGAACGGCTTTTTTGAGGCTCTGGGGCTTGAAAACAGCATAAGCGATATATTGAGGAATATAGACAAGCTCGAAAAGATAGGCAGAGAAAATGTCATAAAGGAGCTTGCGGAGCTTGGCATAGACGATGAGAAAATAAATAAGATAATGGATTTCATAACGATATCCGGCACGACGGAACAGAAAATAGAGGCTCTTAAGAATATGCCCATAGAAAACGAGAGATACAAGGAGGGCGTAAGAGAGCTTGAGACCGTGGCGGGATATATGGCTGACTTCGGCATAGACAAAAGCTATTTCACAATAGACCTCACGATAGCGAGAGGTCTTGACTACTACACGGGCACGGTGTACGAGACTACTCTCGACGAGCACAAGGGGCTTGGAAGCGTATGCTCGGGCGGAAGATACGACAACCTCACCGAGTATTACACAAGCTCAAAGCTCCCCGGCATAGGCATTTCAATAGGTCTTACAAGGCTTTTTTCACAGCTTAAGGAGGCAGGCATAATAGAGAGCAGGCGTTCAAGCCTTGCAGATGTGCTTGTGCTCCCCATGGGCATTGACATGGGCTATGCCTTAAGAATTGCCGAGCGCATAAGGCAGGCGGGGCTTAAAGCCGATGTGTACTATGCTCAAAGGGCTATGAAGCACAAGATGAAATATGCCGACAAGCTGGGCGTGCCGTATGTTGCCGTGATAGGCGAAAACGAGGTGCAGACGGACACGGTTATGCTTAAAAATATGGCGACGGGCGAACAGTCCGCGCTGGATATAGAAAGCGCTTTAAAAGAAATCAAAAAACAGATGGGAGAAAATTGACATGGCAGAATTGATGCAGGGTTTAAAAAGAAGCTGTTACTGCGCAGAGGTAAACGAAGGCATGGTCGGAAGCGAGATCACTCTTATGGGCTGGGTAAGCCGTAAGAGGGAGTTCGGTCATTTTTCATTCATACTCCTGCGCGACAGAACGGGTATAGTGCAGGCGGTCGTGGACAGAGACAGCTGTTCCGAGGATATACTCAAGAAGGAATCCGAGATAAGGGGAGAATATGTTGTGGCTGTAACGGGAAGGGTTCAGGCAAGAACGCCCGAAAACATAAACCCCAACATGAAAACGGGAAAAATAGAAATAAGCGTAGAGGGGCTTAAGATACTCTCCGAGTCCGACACACCGCCCTTCCAGATAGAGGACAATGTGAATGTGAGCACGGAATTAAGGCTCAAATACAGATATCTCGACTTAAGGCGTCCCTCCGTGGCTTCAAACATAATGCTAAGGCACAGGATATGCCAGATAGTGAGGGATTTCCTCGACAAGGAGGGCTTCATAGAGATAGAAACGCCCATGCTCACAAAGTCCACCCCCGAGGGCGCAAGGGATTATCTTGTGCCGTCAAGAGTGCACCCCGGCAGCTTTTATGCCCTGCCCCAGAGTCCTCAGCTTTTCAAGCAGCTTCTCATGGTATCGGGCTTTGACAAGTATTTCCAGATAGTAAAGTGCTTCAGAGACGAGGACCTGAGAGCAGACAGACAGCCGGAATTTACACAGATAGATATGGAGCTTTCGTTCATAGAGCAGGACGATGTGATGGATGTGAACGAAAGACTTATAAAGAGAATATTCAAGGAAATAAAGGGAATAGATATAGAGACGCCCTTCCTCAGAATGCCCTATAAGGAGGCTATGGAGCGTTTCGGCTCGGACAAGCCCGACATACGCTTCGGCATGGAGCTTAAGGACATAACGGACATAGTTGCAGGCTCGGAGTTCGGAGTGTTCCAGAACGCCATTGACGGCGGAGGAAGCGTAAGAGGAATAAACGCAGAGACCTGCGCATCATTCCCCAGAAAAAAGATAGACTCCCTTGTGGACGTGGCAAAGACATACGGCGCAAAGGGACTTGCATGGATAGTTTGCAACGAGGACGGAAGCTATAAGACCACAATATCAAAGTTCTTCGGCGAGGACACAATAAAGGCCATAGCCGAGCGCTTCGGCGCAAAAGCGGGCGATCTTATACTGCTTTGCGCAGACAAGAACAATGTGGTGTTCGACGCGCTGGGAGCTTTGAGGCTGGAGATAGCAAAGCGTCTTGAACTGCTCGACAGCGAGGACTATAGACTGCTTTGGGTAACGGAATTTCCTCTGCTTGAATACAGCGAGGAGGAAGAAAGATATGTCGCAAAGCATCATCCCTTCACATCGCCTATGGACGAGGACCTCGGCATAATAGACACGGAGCCCGAAAATGTGAGAGCAAAGGCCTACGACATGGTTTTGAACGGCTGTGAGGTTGGCGGCGGCTCCATAAGGATACACTCGGGAGAGATACAGCAGAAAATGTTTTCGCTTCTCGGCTTCAGCAAGGAGGACGCGCAGGAGCGTTTCGGCTTCCTGCTTGACGCGTTCAAGTTCGGTCCCCCGCCCCACGGCGGACTTGCCTTCGGTCTTGACAGGCTTGTTATGCTCCTTACGGGCGCGGAAAGCATAAGAGACGTAATTGCCTTCCCCAAGGTGAAGGACGCAAGCTGTCTGCTCACGGACGCTCCGAATGTGGTGGAGAAAAAACAGCTTGAGGAGCTGGGGATAGAAATAACAGCAAAGGACGAAGAGGTGGATTAAATGCTGGATTTTAAGACAGAGCTTGAAAAATTTGCTCCTCTGCCCGAAAACAAGGATGTTCCGCGCGCGGCGGATATGAACGCCGTTGACGACATAATGGATATCCTGCGGGATCTAAAGAAAAATATGTAAAACATAAATAATATATGGGAGAAATGTAAATGCTTTACACAGGCGCTTTGCAAAAAAAGGTTACGAACCTTTCTGCCCTCAGCTACAACAGAGCGCTTGAGCTCAGCAGGGAGGACAGGATCTCCGAGGCGATATCCGCCCTCAGAGAAAGTCTTGAATACGACAAAAAAAATATAGACGCGCGCAATCTGCTCGGACTGTGCTATTTCAGACTGGGCAGGACAGCCGACGCCCTCATACAGTGGACGCTTAGCTATAAGTTCAAAAAAAACGGCAACATAGCCGTGGACTATATGGCAGAGCTTGAAAGCGACAGAAAAACGCCCGATATGTACAAGGCGATAGCCCTCTACAACGAGGCGCTCTCTCTCGCCGTGCAGGGAAATACGGACATGGCTGTGCTGAGCCTTAAAAAGGCTCTTGTAAAAAACAAGTATCTTGTGGACGCCATGAATCTGCTTGCGCTCTGCTATATGGAGACGGGCAAGGAATCCGAGGCTTTCAGGCTTACCGAAAAGGTGATAGCGATAGACAGCACAAACGCTGCGGCACTGAGATACCACCGTATGCTCAAGCCCGAAAAAAAGCTTTTCTTCAACTCCAAGCCCAAGGATTCAAAGCCGAGAGGTACACAGAGGAACACAATAGGCTACTTCATAGGCGGAGCTGCGGCTGCGGCTATACTTGCCTGCGGTCTGCTTTTGCCCGCGATAGCGCATAATTACAGGGATAATTACGATAAGCTCCTGACGGATTACAATGTGCTCAAAAACGATATGAACACGGAGCTGGAGGACAAGACATCCACGATAGACAGGCTCACGGCGGAAAACGAGGACCTGCGTTCAAGGCTCTACACGGCGGACAGTCAAGCGCTTCAGCAGAGGGTAAGACTGCTCACGGACATAAAAAATTACTATGACGAGGGAAGCATTGAGGAGGCTGCCGACAAGCTCATAACCTTAAGCACGGCAGGCTTCAGCAAGGAGGTTCTGGCGCAGTATTCCTCGCTCTGCAAGCAGGTGATGCCCGCGGCGGCAAGCCATTATTTCGCTCTGGGCAAGAGCTCGCAGCAAAACGGCGACAACACCAAGGCAAGGGAATATCTGCACAAGGCTATACAATGCACCAACGACGGCGACGAGGTGAGATATTCCGCAATGTATCAGCTGGGAAAGATAGCGCAGTCCGAGGGCGACGGCACATCTGCGCTCAATTACTTTAAAAATGTTGCCGAAAAGCACCCCGTGGAGAGCATAAGAAACGAGGCTAAAAAATATGTGGATAACGCCTCGGGTACGGCAAATTAATACAATACGGGCTGAAATAGATGATAAAAGCTGTTTCAGCCCTTTTTTGAGAGGTCATATATGTTTGAGAAAATAAGAAGCGAAAAAATAGAAAATCTGGGAGAAGCGCATGTATATGCCCACAGCACGGGGCTTAAGCTCGTGTATATAGAAAACAAGGACAGGGACAGGGTGTTCGCCATAGGCTTCAACACACTGCCCGACAACGACAAGGGCATACCCCACATAGTGGAGCACTGCGTGCTCTGCGGGTCGGAAAATTACAGAGTAAAGGATCCCTTCAACATACTTGACAAGGGCTCAATACACACATACCTTAACGCCCTCACCTACGGCGACAAGACGGTTTACCCCATAGCGAGCACAAACGAGGCGGATTTTAAAACGCTTATGCGAGTGTATCTCGACGCCGTTTTCAGACCCCTTATGTATAAAAACGAGGGCATATTCAGGCAGGAGGGCTGGCACAGCGACTCCAAGGAGTACAACGGCATTGTGCTTAACGAGATGAAGGGGGCTTATTCCTCGCCCGACGCCGTGCTTTCAAGCGCGCTCTACAGCGAGATGTTCAAGGGCAGCGGCTACGGCTTTGATTCCGGAGGAAGGCCCGAGGCTATAACAAAGCTGAGCTATGAGGAATTTCTCGATTTCCACAGAAAGCACTACCACCCCTCAAACGCCGTGATATATCTTTACGGAGATATAGACATAAATAGCTATATAGATATTATAGACGGCGAATTTCTCTTAGGCTATGATAAGGGCGAATGTTTCCGCCCTGCCCTGCCCGAGAGCCACAGCGAGGGCACGGTTAAAATAAGTAAAAACACAGGGGGCAAAAACATTCTCTCCGCCCTATTTGACACGGGCGCAAGCGACAACTATGCTCTCTGCACTCTCATGAGCATACTCTCCTCTCTCTGGTGCTACACCGAGGGCGGGAACATCAAAAAGGCTCTCATAGACGCAGGACTCGGCGACAAAACGGAGTGCATATTTGACGACAGCAATATGTTTTCGGCTATGGAGATATCCGTGCAGAACTCCGACCAAAATGATGTTGAAAAATTCAGAGAAACGCTCAACGGCGTTTTTGAGGAAATGGCTGAAAACGGCGTTGACGAGCACAAGCTTAGGGGCGTTATAAACAGCCTTAAGTTCTACTTCAAGGAGGAGGACTTCGGCTACAAGCCAAAGGGGCTTTTCTACGGAATGATGATACTCGATAATTTCCTAAAGGGCAGAGAAGGCTTTGACAATGTGAGGATAGACAAGCTCTTTGAGGAGATAGAAAAAATAGACATTAAGGAAGTTGTCAGAAAATATTTCCTCAACAAGGGACTGTACGGCATACTGCTTACGGACGGCGAGGAAAGGACGAATACGGATAAGCCCAAAACCGACCACAGTGATATACTGGCAGGCTATCAGAATATGCCCGACGACCCCGAGGATGTCGAAAAGCTTTCGTCAACAAGGGTGAGCGATATATCCAAGAAGGGCGAAAAAATACCCTATGAAAAGGGCGAAGGCAATGTGTTTGTACCCCTTGAAAACGGCGACATAATGTATATGGACATATACTTCGATGTGTCGGACATAGGCGAAAGAGCTGCAATAAGCGCATACAGAGCCATTGCCGATATTTACGACGAGGGCATAGCAAACGATGTGGACTACTATCTCGGCGGGCTGGGAATGGAAATAACCACGCTAAGAAGGGGAAGCTCCTTTATGCCCGTCATAGCGTTCAAGCTTAAATTCCTCAAAGAAAACATAAAAAAGGCGGAGGAAATTTTCAAAAGGCTTATGGCACTAAGCTTTGAAAGCGCCGACAGGCTTGAAAGGCTAATTGCGCAGACAAGGCAGGAGCTTAGGCTATCATACACCGAAAACGGAAACATAAAGGCGGTTACGGAAGCCATGGCAGGCGTAAACGGCTTGGGCAGGTGGAGCGCCGATGCAAAGGGCATAGCCTTCTTTGAATATCTTTCAAGACCCGTCGAGGAGATAAAAGACGGCATAATGTCCGTGAGAAGGGCTTTACGGCGAAAAAACGCCTTCTTTGCCGCCGCGGGCGCAAGGGAGGACAAGGAGCTTCTCATAAAAACGGCAGAAAACGCCCTTAGCTGTCTTGACGAGGGCGGAGAACTAAAGCTGACGGCTATATGCAAGCCCGAAAACAAATTCACGGGCATAACGACAAAGAGCAGCGTATATTTCAACGCCTGCGCTTTTCCGCTTGAAGACCGTGGCGGAACGGCAAGGGTGGCGCAGCAGATAATAGCCAGAGAATATATATGGGACAACATAAGGCTAAAGGGCGGAGCATACGGCGGAGGCTGTGTTCTGGGAAGAACGAGCGGATATATGTACAGCTACAGAGACCCCGAGCTTGAAAGAACATTTGAAGTATTCAAAAATGCGGGAAAATATCTCTGTGAAACAAAATATAGTCAAAGCGACATAGACCGCTTCATAATAGGCACCGTAAACGACATTGACCGCCCCGAGAAAAAGCAGAGGCTCACGGGAATAGCCATGAAAAAGGCTTTCCTTGGCGAGAGCGAGGAAAAGACCCTGAAGCGCAGGGAGGATATACTCTCGGCAACGCCAAAAGCCATTAAAAAATACGGCGAAATGCTCATGTCTGCGCCTATAGAGGGCATATGCTCCGTGGGAACGGAGGAAAAAATAAAGAGCTGTGCCTCTTTTAAGGAATTGCACAAGATAGATTGACATTTTGTGATATATATTTTAAAATATAATGTATAGAGAAATTTGCGTTTTAATTTAAGGAGGACAACTATGGACTATAAATCAGCAGGCGTGGATGTAGAAGCGGGATATAAGGCTGTGGAGCTTATGAAGGGGCACGTAAAGAGCACCTTCCGCCCCGAGGTGCTCACGGATATAGGCGGCTTCGGCGGTCTTTTCAGCATAGCCAAGGCTAAGGATATGCAGGAGCCCGTGCTCGTGAGCGGAACGGACGGCGTGGGCACCAAGCTCAAAATAGCCTTTGTGATGGACAAGCACGACACAATAGGCATAGACGCCGTGGCAATGTGCGTGAACGATGTGGTGTGCAGCGGCGCGGAGCCTCTGTTCTTCCTCGACTACATTGCCTGCGGAAAGAACGAGCCCCAAAAAATAGCCGACATAGTGAGCGGAGTTGCGGAGGGCTGCCGTCAGTCGGGCTGCTCGCTCATAGGCGGAGAGACTGCGGAGATGCCGGGCTTCTATCCCGTTGACGAATACGACCTCGCAGGCTTTACCGTGGGCATAATGGACAAGGCAAGGTCCATAGACGGCAGCGCCATAAAAAGCGGAGACGCTCTCATAGGCATAGCCTCGAGCGGTATACATTCAAACGGATATTCTCTTGTGAGAAAGGTATTCGACATCGACAAAAGGAGCCTTGACACATACATGGACGAGCTCGGCTCAACTCTGGGAGAGGCTCTGCTGACGCCCACCAAGATATATGTAAAGCCTGTACTGGAGCTTATAAAAAAGGTGAATGTAAAGGGCATAAGCCATATAACGGGAGGCGGATTTATAGAAAATATCCCCAGAATGATGCCCAAGGGCTGCAAGATAATAATAAACGAGGGCTCATGGGACATACTGCCCATATTCCGCATGCTCGAAAGAAAAGGCAATGTAGAGAGAATGAGCATGTACAACACATTCAACATGGGCATAGGCATGGTGTGCGCCGTAGCGGGCGAGGACGCCGAAAAAGCCGTATCGGCGCTTGAAGCAATGGGCGAAAGGGCTTACATAATAGGAAGCGTTGCAGACGGCGAAGGCATAGAAATAAAGCTTAAATAAGAGGTAAGAGATATGATAAGAATAGGCGCGTTGGTAAGCGGAGGCGGTACCAATCTTCAGGCTATACTTGACGCTATAGACAGAGGCGACATAGACGGAAGGGTCGTTGCCGTTGTGAGCAGCAAGGAGGGAGCATACGCCCTTGAAAGAGCCGAAAAAAGAGGCATAGAAAACACGGTCATTCTAAAAAAGGACTACCCCTCGCCCGAGGACTACGACAGAGCGCTTGCGGACTACTTCGAGGAAAGAAGCGTAGACCTCATAGTATACGCAGGCTTTATGCTCATACTGGGCGAAGGCTTCGTGAACCGCTTTAAAAACAGAATGATAAACATTCACCCCGCTCTTATACCGAGCTTCTGCGGAAAGGGCTACTACGGACTGCATGTGCACGAGGCTGTGCTCAAGGCGGGAGTGAAGGTAACGGGCGCAACGGTGCACTTTGTAACGGCAGAATGTGATGCTGGCCCCATAATATTACAGAAGGCTGTGGAGGTGCTGGACGACGACACGCCCGAAGCTCTGCAGAGGCGAGTTATGGAGCAGGCGGAATGGATAATTTATCCCGAGGCGGTAAAGCTTTTTGCCGAGGGCAGACTTAGTATTGAAAACGGTATTGTAAAAAGGAGATAGAGAAATTATGAAGGTTTTAGTCGTAGGAAGCGGCGGCAGAGAGCACGCCATATGCTGGAAGCTCAGCCAAAGCCCAAGGGTTGACAAGATATACTGCGCCCCCGGAAACGCGGGCATAGGACAGACGGCGGAGCTTGTGCCGATAGGCGCTATGGAGTTTGACAGGCTCATAGACTTTGCAAAGAGCGAAAAAATAGACTTTACCGTAATAGGTATGGACGATCCCCTTGTGGGCGGTATAGCGGACAGATTTGAAGCCGAGGGACTAAGGGTGTTCGGACCCCGCGCAAACGCCGCCATAATAGAGGGCAGCAAGGCATTCAGCAAGGAGCTTATGAAAAAATACAATATCCCCACAGCGGCATATGAGACCTTTGACAGCTACGAAAAGGCTCTGGAATACATAAAAAAAGGCGATTTCCCCGTTGTGCTCAAAGCCGACGGGCTTGCGCTGGGAAAGGGCGTATTGATATGTAATGACCTTGAAGAAGCCGAGGCGGGACTTAAGACAATAATGGTGGACAAGAAGTTCGGCGAGAGCGGAAACAAGATAGTCATAGAGGAATTTCTCACGGGACAGGAGATGTCCGTTCTTAGCTTCTGCGACGGCAAAACAATAGTTCCCATGGTATCCGCGCAGGATCACAAGAGAGCCTACGACGGCGACAAGGGACTGAACACGGGCGGTATGGGTACATTTTCGCCCTCAAGAGTGTATACCGACGAGCTTGCAGAGGAGTGTATGAAAACAATATATCAGCCCACTGTTGACGCTCTGCAAAAAGAGGGAAGACCCTTCAGGGGCATAATATTCTTCGGACTTATGCTCACTCCAAAGGGAATGAGAGTGATAGAATACAACGCCCGCTTCGGCGACCCCGAAACACAGGTCGTGCTCCCGAGGCTCAAAACAGACCTCATGGATATATTTGAAGCCTGCGTTGACGGCACGCTTGACAAAATAAATGTGGAGTGGGAGGATAGCGGTACAGCCTGCGTTGTGCTGGCAAGCGGAGGCTATCCCGAAAGCTACACAAAGGGCTACGAGATAACGGGACTTGAGGCTGCCGAAAAAGCGGAGAACATAATAGTGTTCCATGCGGGCACTGCGCTTAAGGACGGCAAGTTTATTACAAACGGCGGACGCGTGCTCGGCATAACGGGCATAGGCAAAGACCTTGACGAGGCTATAAAGACGGCTTACAAGGGCGTTGAGCTGGTGGACTTCAAGGACAAGCATTTCAGAAAAGATATAGGCATAAAATAAACAGGGGGCGCGCATTATGCTCAAAAAAACGGCTTTGATTATAGTGATATTGGCTGTCGGCATATTGGCAGCCATGCAGATATCCGACCTCTTTGTGATAAGAGGCAATACGGACACATTTACATACAACCTGCTTTCTATACCCAACAGGGAGGAGGATGTGCTGGATCTAAGCTCCCTTGCGCCCTTTGAATGGGAAAAGCTCTATGTTTTCGACCCCTACACCACAAAGGCGGACATACAAAGAGTAATAGGCTTCGAGTGGTACGCCATAAGGAAGAACACAAACGACGACGATATGCAGATGATATTTGTAAACAAGGACAGGGTTACGGGCTACTGCCACGGTCCCGCGAGCAAGAAGGAATTTCTCATCACCCGCGACGGCTCCGACGAAAGCCTGCCCTATCTCAACAACGGCAAAGCCAAGCTCTTGTACGACAAGAAAAAGAGCGAAAAAAGGGGCTATATGTGCTACACAATAGTTAGAAAATGATATGATAGGCAGAAAGGACGCGGTAAAAATGGCAGAGATGACAAATGAAGAAAAGCTCATATGGATGACCGAAACACCCGTTGAAAAGCTCATACTGCGCCTTTCTGTGCCTACTATAATAAGTATGCTCGTGTCCTCATTCTATAATATGGCGGACACTTTTTTTCTGGGCAGAAGCAAGGACAGCGTTATAGCCACGGGCGCAGTGGGCGTTGTGTTCTCGCTGATGGCTATAATACAGGCTATAGGCTTTTTCTTCGGGCATGGCTGCAGCAACTTCATATCGCGCAAGCTGGGCAGCAAGGAGCCCGAGATAGCCGAAAAAATGGCAAGCACGGGCTTCTTTACGGCTCTTATACTGGGCTTTGTGCTCATGACATTGGGGCTCATATTCATACGCCCGCTTGCGTGGGCTCTGGGCTCAACGGAGCTTATACTGCCCAAGGCCATAGAATATATGCGCATAATACTCATAGCCTCGCCCTATATGATATGCGCGCTTGTGCTCAACAATCAGCTTAGATTCCAAGGCTCGGCATTCTTCGCCATGGTGGGAATAGCCAGCGGAGCCGTACTCAATATGGTACTCGACCCTCTCTTTATATTCGGCTTTGACATGGGCGTTACGGGAGCGGCTCTTGCGACGGCTATAAGCCAGTTTTTAAGCTTCCTTCTCCTGCTGTGGGGCATAGGCAGAAGCGGCGCAATAAAAATAAAGCTAAGAAATTTCAGACCTAGCCTGTATTTCTACAGAGAGATAACCGCGGGAGGCTCGCCCTCGCTCTGCCGACAGGGTATAGCGAGTATAGCCACCATATGCCTGAATTTTGCGGCAAAGCCCTACGGCGAGGTGGCAATAGCTGCTATGGCGGTCGTTTCAAAGATAACTATGTTTGCAAACTCCACGATAATAGGCTTCGGACAGGGCTTTCAGCCCGTATGCGGATTTAACTACGGCGCAGGGCTCAAAAAGAGAGTGCTCAAAGCCTTTTGGTTCTGCGTGAGGTTTGCGTTTTTGTTCCTGCTTGCGGTGTCCGTGCTGGGCTTATACTTTGCGCCTGCCGTGGTGGACACCTTCGGCAACGGCCCCGAGGTGGGAGTGATAGCGAGCGCGGCTCTGCGCTTTCAGTGCATAGCCTTTCCGTTGAACAGCTTTATAATACTTTCGAATATGCTTTTGCAGACAATAAGAAAGCCCGTGCGGGCTACCATACTTGCCATATCAAGGCAGGGACTTGTGTTCATACCGCTCATAACAATACTTCCGCATATATTCGGCATATTAGGCATAGAGATGTGCCAGATGATATCCGATATATTTACATTCGCTCTTACCATTGCGCTGGCTGCGCCCGTATTAAGGGAATTGAATAAATAAAAAGCAGGGAAAATTCCCTGCTTTTTTTGAGCAATGCTATTCTCCGAACAATGTTCCGAAGCTTTCGCTGAGAGGCTGACCGTTTTCGCCTCCGTTTTTAAGCCTTACGGCGCT
>CANRNM010000014.1 GCA_947631975.1 uncultured Clostridia bacterium | reverse complement strand
ATCAGAAGTTCCTCGTGATTGTAAAGCTTGGTGTGCGGGAACACGCCGAACACCTTTTTGTCAAGCTTATACTTGGGTATGCCGTAGTGGTAATAAAGCCCTGCCTGCGCGCCCCAGCATATGTGGAATGTGCTGTGTACGTTCGTCTTGCTCCATTCCATTATCTCCGTAAGCTCCTGCCAGTAGTTCACTTCCTCATACGGCAGGTGCTCCACGGGCGCGCCCGTTATTATCATGCCGTCGAATTTTTCCCTTTTAACATCGTCAAACACCTTGTAGAACTCCGCCAGATATTCCTCCGATGTATTTTTTGACACATGGCTTTCCATGTGCAGAAAGCTCACTTCGAGCTGCAGGGGAGTGTTGCTCAATATCCTAAGAAGCTGTACCTCCGTCTGCTGCTTGTTGGGCATAAGGTTCAATATAAGTATCTTAAGCGGTCTTATGTCCTGATGGAAGGCTCTGTCCTCTCCCATTACGAATATATTTTCCTTGTTAAGTATGTCCTTTGCGGGCAAATTATCCGAAACCTTTATAGGCATCCATATCACTCTTTCGCTTTAAAAATAATAGTATTTTTATATCATATCACAAATTTCAAAAAAAAGCTAGACTATTTATAAAAATTGTTATATAATTAATCCAAAGAATAAAAGTCCTGTTACGGGCTTTTGCAAAAGCTTATATTTGACTGTTCAGGAGGAATACAAAATGGAAAAACCCGAATTTGACGCCTTGCTCCCGACCTTTAGGGATGTCAGCTATCCCATTACGGACTTTGGCGCCATATGCGATACAAGAACAAACAATCAGGAGGCCTTCAGAAAGGCTATAGAAAAGTGCAATGCCGACGGCGGCGGCATAGTGGTTGTGCCTAACGGCGTGTGGTACACAGGTCCCATTGAGCTTATGAGCAATGTCAACCTGCATCTGCAAAACGGCGCCATTATATTCTTCTCAAACGACTCCAAGGACTACCCGCTCATAAACACCAGCTTTGAAGGACTTTTCATGTACCGCTGTATATCTCCCATATACGGCAAGGACCTTGAAAATGTGGCTATCACGGGCGACGGCATCATAAACGGCAACGGCAGAAGATGGCGTCCCGTAAAGAAGTGGAAAATTTCCGGCGTAGAGTGGAAGGAAACCATAGCAAGAGGCGGTATTGTGGAGGAAGGACCCGAGGAAACCGTGTGGTGGCCCGATGAAATAAATATGGAGGCAAACAACACCCTCATTCCTCAGCCCGAGCTTTACAAGAACAAGGAAGTGTGCGAAAAATATCACTCCTTCCTGCGTCCCGTGCTTGTAAACTTTACAAGGTGCAACAAGGTGCTCCTCGACGGACCCACCTTCCAGAATTCGCCCGCTTGGTGCCTGCACCCGTGGCTCTGCAAGAATGTTACCATAAGGAACATAAATGTCAGAAATCCATGGTTTGCCCAGAACGGCGACGGCATAGACATAGACAGCTGCAAATATGTAAAGATAAGCAACTCTACCTTCGATGTGGGCGACGATGCTATCTGCATAAAGTCCGGCAAGAACGAGGACGGCAGAAAGCTCGGTATGCCCAGCGAATATGTGTCCGTGTCCAACTGCATAGTTTATCACGGTCACGGCGGATTTGTGGCGGGCAGCGAGATGTCGGGCGGTCTTAAGAATATATATGTCAACGACTGCACATTCATAGGCACCGACATAGGACTGCGCTTTAAAAGCTGCGTAGGCAGGGGCGGTATTGTCGAAAAGATATACATAGACAATATCAATATGATAAGCATACACAACGAGGCTATCACCTTCAGCATGGGCTACAACATGGACAGCAAGGAAGGACAGGAGGTGTCCATAGAGGAGATACCCGAGTTCAAAAATATTTACATAAACAACATCAACTGCACGAAGGCAGGCACGCCCATTTCCATTTCGGGACTTCCGCAGATGCCCGTGCACGATGTGCATATAAGCAACTTCACCTGCGCTACAAAGGGCGAAATAATGCTGGACAATGCCGAAAACATATTCCAGACCAACATCACTCTCATGAAGCCCGACGCATAAAAACAATTCAAAATATAACACCTTTAAATTGCGATAATATTCTGCCAATATTGTCGCAATTTTTTTATGCCCGCGCACACAAATTATACAAAAAACTACAACCCCTGTTATTATAATTAAATTATAAAGTACGGACACGGCGGTGAGATGATGACGGTTGATATTTATGCGGATGAAATGCTTTTTATAAACCTTGCGGTCAATTTTTTTATAATAGAGTTTACAAAAAAAATACTGGTGGCAAGACTTTCCCTTGCGAGGGAGCTTTTCACGGCTTTCTGCGTTTCCCTTGCTTACACGCTCATCGTCATATCGCCCTATAGGGCGGCGCTCAATTTCCTTACTATGCTTGCCCTAAGCCTCTGTGAGCTTGTCTTTCTTTTCAAGCCCTCGGACATATGGCAGCTTGTGAGATACACCATAGCCTTCAAGCTGGTTTCGTTCTGCGTAAACGCAGTCATATTCCTTGTTCTTAACTATTTTACAGATAAATTCAGTTATATTGTCCTGCTCATGAGCTTTGGCATAACCTACGCTTCATATATAGTTTTGAATATACTCAAAAAAGGTTCTTCATATTATTCCATAGATATATATTGCAGCAACAAAATTATAAATGTAAATGCGCTTGTGGACACGGGCAATCTGCTCATAGAGCCCATAAGCAACAAGCCCGTCATAGTTGCGGAATACAGCGCGCTTAAGTCGATACTCCCTTCAAAGCTTGTGGAGATATACGAAAATAAGCGCGAAAGCAACCTCATGGAGATAGTTTCTGCCATTTCGGAGGACAGCTTCAGAAAAAGCCTGCGCATAATACCCTTCAGGAGCGTAGACAATGAAAAGGGCATGATGATAGGCTTTGTGGCAGACAGCGTAAAGATAGCCGACAGGATCATAAATAAGCCCATAATAGGCATATGCCGTTTCAACCTGAGCAAAAACGGGCTGTACAGCGCATTGATAAGTCCAAGACATTTAGGAGGTATAAAATAATGGAGAGAAAGGGTTGTCTGGAGAGATTTTTCAAAAAATTTGCCGAGAGCGGCAAGATATTTTATATAGGCGGAAGCGACATACTTCCCGAGCCTCTTGAACCGAAGGAGGAAGCGCGTTTTCTGGAGGCGCTCACCGAAAGAAACGACGAAAACGCAAGAGATGTGCTCATAGAAAGAAATCTGCGCCTAGTGGTATATATAGCCCGAAAATTCGAGAACACGGGCATAAATGTGGAGGACCTCATATCCATAGGTACAATAGGGCTAATAAAGGCAATAAACACCTTCAAGCCCGAAAAGAATATAAAGCTTGCCACTTATGCCTCGCGCTGCATAGAAAACGAAATACTTATGCACCTAAGACGCACCACAAAGACCAAGACCGAGGTGTCCATAGACGAGCCCCTCAATGTGGACTGGGAGGGCAACGAGCTGCTGCTTTCGGATATCCTCGGCACGGATGTGGACATAATATACAGAGGCATAGAGGAGGAGGTCGACAGACAGCTTTTGCGCACCGCCATACAAAAGCTAAGCGGCAGGGAAAAGGAAATCATAGAGCTCCGCTTCGGCATAGGCAGCGACGGCGAGGAAAAAACGCAGAAGGAGGTCGCCGATATCCTCGGCATAAGCCAGTCTTACATATCCCGCCTCGAAAAGAAAATAATAGGCAGGCTCAGAAAAGAAATAATGAAGCTTGTGTAAAAAAAAGAGGACTTCACCCGAATATGTGAAGTCCTTTTATCATTCTCTGTTTTTCTGTATGTCCTTTATAATGTCGGCTATGAGCCTAAGCTCCGCAGGAGTGCATTTCTGGAGGAGGTAGAGGATATCCGTGTTAAGGATATCGGCAGTATCATTAGCGGTATTTATTCCTTTAATAATGCTGTCTACGGAAAAGTCCAATATCTTTGCCAATTCAAACAAAACGGATACAGAGGGTTTCCTTTTTCCGCTTTCTATAAGCTTTAAATGTATGGGCGTGATTTCCGTCATTTCGGCAAGCTTTTCCTGTGTAAGGTGCTTGTCCATTCTGGCTTGTTTTATTGTTTTTCCCAGCAAATTACCTTTCATTATATCGCTCCCCTTTCTGCCTATATTTAGATTAACTTTATAAAATATTGTTGACAATTAATTCAAAGTATACTATAATAACTTTAAATATACTTTAAGTATACTAAGAATATACTGATCCGACAGGAGGAAATATAATGAAAAGAAAATTGGGAATTGTTATTAGTTTATTTTTTATTATCGCTATGACTGCAAATGTATATGCGGCTAATCCGACAGTCAGTGTTACCGGAGATGACTTTACATATCCGCAGAATTTTGAAGTCGATTTTGGATACACCTCACGAAGTGCAAGAGGTCATGCCACTTTAATGCTTGTTGACGGGGATATGGTGCCCAATACGGAAACGGTCATATCCGACGGCACGGCAATGGTTCCGCTTCGCGTAGTGAGTGAGAAGTTAGGAGCTTCAACAATATGGAATCCGAATGATAAATCCATTAAATTGACAAAAGGTTCTGTCAATATTGTTGTTTATGTTGATAAGAATTATATGTATGTAAATGGCAGAAGTGTAAAAATAAATAAGGCTCCGCAAGTTATACTTGCTACCACGTTTGTGCCTCTAAGAGCTATTGCCGAAGGATTCGGCGCGCAGGTAGGTTATTCAACTTTGTATGATAACAGCCCCATAAGCTTCATTTATGTAAATACAAGAAAAGACAGTGTTAAAATAAGCCAACAAAAAGCGATTGAAATTACGGGAGATGTTTATTTCAATAAATTTTTGCCCACTATGTATGACTATATTATGGCAAATAATTATGTAAATGACCCGTATATAAATATCAGAGGGTTAAATATAAATAATATCAAATCATATAGAGATGATATGCTCCCATATCCTTTGCAAGGCTGTAATCCTCGTGTTTATGCGGACTTGGGCGAATATTATTATGTAAAGCTCTTTAATACTTCAATCGACGGCTGTTTTGTTGATAAATATAATGGAAGCTATTATCCCGTAAGCGCTTTTTCGCTTAATTGTCTTAATATAACACAAGGCAACGATTTCGGCTCTTGGGGATTGAATTATCAGTAAGTATCAAAGGAGGAATAATGATGAAATTTTTAAAAGGTATGGCATTATTTGCCGCAGGTGTTGTTACTGCAACAAGTGTGTCTGTCATGGCTGAACAGGCAACAAGAAACATAAGTGTTTCTTATCGCAACATTAAGATTTACGCCGACGGAAACCTTGTGAATACAAGCGGCGCAAATGAAGCATTTATTTATAACGGCACTACCTATTTGCCCGTAAGAGCCGTAGGTGAAGCCTTTAATAAGGCTGTAGATTGGGACGCCGCAAATTCGGCTGTATATTTAGGAAGGCGTCCGTCGGGTTCTGTTTCTCCAACAGTGTTGTTAGAGGATCTGGACTATTTCACAAAAACAGCATTTATAGGCACAGAATCGTCCGGCAGTAAAAAGTTATATGATGACGGAAAAGATAATTTAGGAAATGTACATAACAGCGGTATGTATCTGGGTTATGGAACCGTACAATATCTTTTAAACGGACAATACAGCAGATTTAAAGGTACGGTCGGAATAAGCTACAGCAAAAGGAACACATCATCTAAGAATAGATTTAAAATATGCGGCGATGGAAAATTATTATATTCTTCTTCTATAATGACAGGCGGAGTTATGCCCGAGAATTTCGATATAGATATATCGGGCGTGCTTAATCTTACATTAGAAGCGGAAAGCGGCGACCCAAGACTGCAAATATATGATGCAGGATTTTATTCATAAACATTATAAAAAATTTGAATATGGAGGAATAAAAATGAAAAAATTATTTGCACTGTCGCTGATGATAGCGATAATTACAAATTCTGTCAGTTATTCTTTTGCCGCTGCCGAAGAATCTGTAGAAGATGTGGTAAATGAATCAATTGTCGAAGCTGAAGCTGATTCATATGTGTCTGGCTTTGATGAAGAGGAAGCAACTGCAGAACAACAAAATGATGAAGAAGTAGTTGTCGGCAGTGAAGAAACGGCTGATGATACATATACCAATTTAGCGGCTGTATATACAGAAAATGGTTTTGAATTTACTTTGTCAAATAATAAAGCGACACTAACAAATTATGTGGGCTTGGACAAAAATGTAGAAATCCCTGAACTTCTTGGAGGCTGCCCTGTTATTAAAATTAATTATTATGCATTTAGCAATAATACTAATATTGAGAGTGTATATATACCCAGCTGTGTTGAGACAATTGATTCTCATGCATTCTCTAACTGTACAAATCTTACAAGTCTTACATTAAATGAAGGACTTATAGAAATAAACACTGATGCTTTTCGTAATTGTGTCAGTTTGCAATCCGTAACAATACCAAGTACGGTTACGTATATAAGCGGAGGTACTAATTCAAATTATGCAGATTCTTCAACAGGAGTATTCCAAGGCTGCACTTCATTAACTGATATTACAATTAATAATAATTTTGTTGGCGCAAGTATGTTCCGTAATTGTGTCAAAATAAAAAATTTATATATTCCCGAAAATGTTATATCAATTAATAACTTTGCTTTCATGGGTTGTTCAGGTATTCAGTCTGTTGTAATGAAGAGCAGCGGAACTATAGGATATAGTTCATTTTCTGGTTGTAAATCTCTTCAGAGTATAGATATGAGTACAAGTAATGTAAGCGAGATTAAAGGTCAAGCATTTTATGATTGCAAAAGTCTCAAAACAGTAAATTTAAGCAATGAATTGTTATCCATAGGCAATGAAGCTTTTAGAGGTTGTATTGCTTTACAACAGATAGTTATACCGGCAAATGTAAATGAAGTCGGAGATAATTGTTTTTATAATTGTACAGGACTTACAAGGGCAACAATAAACAACTCAACCATAAGCACCAGAATGTTTTATAACTGCACAGGTCTTTTAAGTGTTGATGTTACCGAAAATCTTAAAACAATATCAAGCGGGGCGTTTTCGGGCTGCGGTAATCTTATGTCAATCCCTCTTGATAAAAGCTCGGTTACAAACATAGGAGATTCAGCATTTTTAAACACGGGACTTTTAGGTGTACGTATGCCGTCAAGCCTTATTAAAATTGACGGCTCCGCATTTAAAAATTGTCAAAATATGATAGATCTTTCACTTAACGAGGGTCTTATATCTTTGGATAGCAGTGCATTTTACAATTGCAATTCTCTGAATAGTGTAAATATACCCAGTACTGTTATAAACTTAGGCAGCAATATCTTTTATGGTTGTGATGCATTGACAGATATAACATTAAAAAACAGTACAATTGGTCCAAATATGTTCAGCTATTGTTCAAAACTTGAAAAGATTGTTATACCCGAAACAATAACACTTATAGATAATCAGGCATTTTACAGTTGTTCAGCGCTTAAGCTTGCTCAATTTGAGGGCGATGCACCTATAAGTTTTGGCAATAGTGTATTTAAAAATTGCAACAAGGAATTCAAAATAAACTATCTCAACGGCAAAACAGGCTTTACAACACCCGAATGGAACGGCTATCCATGTTTCCCTTTAAATTCATTTGATGAAGCCGTAAAGGGCGACATAAATGAAGATAATGTTATAGACATAACCGACGCTATATTTATTGCCAGACTTGGAATAGGCAAAATTAAAAATGACGCCATGTATTCAATATCCGACATGAACAGTGATGGAAATATTGATATTACAGACGCTATCCTTCTGGCAAGATACAGTATAGGAAAAATAAAAAATTTGTAAAAATATAAGGCTTGTTGTTTAAAAATACAAATAAATCACAGTTGTATTAAGCTTTAAATTTTTACGAGCGATGGGAGGAATTTAATGAAAAAATTATTATGTACTGTTATTGCAATGTCGCTTATAGTATCGAATATTAATATTGTTTTTGCAAACAATATTATGACCGATACAGAAGTATCCGAACATGATGATACTGTATCGGGACAGGCGGCAGAATATGAAATAACGTCTCCATATGAAGAAGCGGCAGATAACATTAAAGATTTAGCAACACAAAGTAAATCCGGTAATTTTAACAAGAGCTATACATTAACGGGAAATTATGCCAATGACCTTGTTTCGGTGGCATTAGCACAAAAGGGCTTGACAAAAGCTAATTTAGGCTATACAGAAGCATGGTGCGCTGATTTTGCGACAGATTGTGCAAGATTGACGGGTATGCCGGATAATATTATCCCCTATAATTATTCGGCAAGAGGAGGAGTGTCATATCTATACAACTATATGTTAAATAATTGCAATGCTCAAGTTGTGTCAAATAGACAAGCAGGCGATTTGGTGTTTTATCATTGTCCGTTATGTAATAGTTATCCTCATGTTGGAATAGTTATTGATGGCACATATTCAATTGAGGGAAATTTAGGCGGACAGGTAAAGCAAGTTGGCGGAAGCTATGGTAATTATATAGATGGCAATGGACACAAAGTTTCTTCGGGACAAGTTCAGCGAATTTATGTGCGTCCGGCATATAATAATGTAGTTCCACCCGTATCAAGTGTAACTGTAACCACAACATCTGCTCAGAATGTTACCGAAACAAACGCCGTTGTATATGGTTCGTGCTCTTACAGCGGAGCCAGACCGTCAGAAGTAGGTGTGTATTTTGGTACTTCCCCAAGTAATATGACAATCGTGGGCAGAGATACCATAACACACAATAAGAATCCTTTTGATATGTGGTACAACTTGAACGGAAAGGGTATAACGCTTTCTCCGGGTACAACTTATTATTGGCAGTGTTATGCAGTCTGCGGCAGTGAATATAGAGGTGAAGTCAAATCGTTCACAACACCGGGAGGAGATAAAACGCCTCCGACAATATCCAATGTATCTGTAACCGATGTTAATAAAGATGGTTATACAATCAACTGTACTATATCGGATGATAAAAATGTAGGACTTATTCAATTACCTACTTGGACAGAAAATAACGGTCAGGACGATTTGATATGGCATACATATTCCGAAAATGCAGCAGCAGGTTCGGTCAATGTTAGTTATCGTATAAACTGTGCCGACCATAATAATGAAGAAGGTACATATATAACGCATATTTACGCATGGGATTGGTCGTCCAACGAGGCTGTGTATAATGGCGATATCACTGTTGTTAACATTGATAGAACAGCTCCGCAAATCAGCGGTGTTGAAGTTGATAAACCTCCGCACCCTGTGTTTGAAGCGGATTCGTTTTATAGAATATCCTATAGCGTTTATGATGCGTTTGGCATAAAAACAATAAAAATAGGGCATTGGACAGAAGATGACAAAAGCGATATTGTCTGGGATATTGAAGATGCAAACTTGTCAGGCACCATAGCAAAGCTGGGCGAGCAATATATAAAAAGGAGCGCTCATAACAACAAGTACGGAACATACCATACCTGTGTTGAAATTACGGATTTCAGCGGAAACACATCAACAGTTACAGCCGATGACATCTATTTTGCTCCTCCTTCCGACGGCGATATAAACGATGATAATATTGTCGATATAACCGACGCCATATTTATTGCCAGACTTGGAATAGGCAAAATAAAAAATAACGCTATGTATTCAATATCCGATATAAACAGCGATGGAAGTGTTAATATAACCGATGCCATACTTGTAGCGAGATATGGTATTGGAAAAATAAAAAATTTATAAGAAAAGAGGTAAAATTATGAAAAAATTTAAGAAGTTAATGGCTGTTATTTTAGCCTCAACTATGGCTTTAACAGTCAACGTGAGCAGCTTGTTCGCGGAGGAAAGTGCAGTTATTTCTGTTAAGACAGACAAAGCAACCTATAATGTGGGCGATACCGTAAAGGTAAGCTTAGGCGTTGACAATCACACAGGTTTCAGCGGTTTACAGCTTGACTTTGCATATCCTACAGATATTTTTGAATATGTAGGCTATACAAAAACATCGGAGTTCGGCGACTTCAACGATGGCAATAATGAAAACGGAAAAGTGGCTATAGCTGTAGGTGGTTTTACTGATAATATAGTTAAGACGGGCACATTTGGTACAATAGAATTAAAAGCAATAAAATCGGGAACAGCGGCATTGAATATTTCCGAAGTCAAGGCATTTAATTTTATACATGACGGCGACGGTAAAACAGATAATCTTCCCTATACTATCAGCAATACTTCCGTAAATGTTGCGGGAGAAACAGCAGACGCTGCGATCATATCGGTTACAGCAGACAAAGCAACCTATAGTGTAGGCGATACCGTAAATGTAAGCTTAGGCGTTGACAATCATTCGGGCTTCAGCGGATTACAGCTTGATTTTACATATCCCACAGATATTTTTGAATATGTAGGCTATACAAAAACATCGGAGTTCGGCGATTTCAACGACGGTAATAATGAAAATGGAAAAGTGTCCGTAGCTGTAGGCGGCTTTACTGATAATATAGTTAAGACGGGTACATTCGGCACAATAGAATTAAAGGCTATAAAAACGGGAACGGCAGCATTGAATATTTCCGAGGTCAAGGCATTTAACTTTATACATGACGGTGATGGCAAAACAGATAATCTTGCATACACTATAAAAAATGCCAGTGTAACTGTTGAAAATAAAACATCTACAACTACAACAACTACTACCACAACAACCACAACAACGACAACAACTACCACGACCGAGACATCAACTCAGCCGACTACAACAACTGTAACATCAACCCAGACCACCACCAAGGCTCCCGTTTCGCAGTCCACAACGCAGACCGCAACGGACAAGCCAACCGAGACTACAACAAAGGCACCCGTAACCGAAACAGGTACGGAGACCACAACAAAGAAGCCCGCATCGGGCGGCAGAGGTCCTTCGGGCGGTGGCGGCGGTTCATCGTCATCATCAAATAAGACCACAACGACAGAGGCAACTACGGAAGCAACAACTTCAAACTCCGCTTCTAAGTCCGAGCCTAAGACAGAGGCTACTACCGCAGCGCCCGCTCTTTCAAATGTTGTAAAGGTAACTATAGGCAATAGATCCGTAGTTATAGGCAACAAGGAATACACTGTCGATGCGGCTCCCTACATACAGACAGCTTCAAATTCTACCCTCGTTCCTCTCCGTTTTGTGGCTCTTGCAATAGCGGGCGGCGATGTAACGGATGCCGACAACAGCAAGGCTGTAACATGGGATGCAAGTACCAAGACGGCAACCATAAGCTTCGGCGGCACCATACAATTCACCGCAGGCAGCAATATAATGACCGTAAACGGCAAACAGCAGACCATGGACAACGGCGTTAAGGCTGAAATAGTTGACGGCAGAATGTTCGTTCCCTTCAGGGCTTTAGGCAATGCTCTGGGAGTGCAAGTAGACTGGGATGCAGACACCAAGACTGCTGTATATTCCGTAAAATAATATATTAAGATTTCATTAAAAAAAGGCAATATCCTTGTGTATTGCCTTTTTTAATTTCCAAATTTATTGACAAAACATTTTTATTTTTATATAATTATTCTATCGGTTTACACCCAAAAGTTTTTGCAAGGGGGCAGTTTTATGATAGATATGCATTCTCATATTCTTCCCAACATGGACGACGGCAGCAAAAGCCCCGAAATGTCTGTGGAAATGCTTAAGGAAAGTTCGGCTCAGGGCGTAACCACAGTGCTTTCCACGTCTCATTTTTACATAAAGGGCGATTCCGTGCACAGCTTTCTCGAAAGACGCGCGCACGCCATAGATAAGCTCGAAAAGGCTCTTGAAGGGCAGGAAAATATCCCCGATATATATTACGGAGCCGAGGTGTATTATTTCAACGGCATAAGCGACTACGAGGGCATAGAACGCCTTTCTATAAACAATACAAAATACATTCTTCTTGAAATGCCCTTCAACAAATGGAATTCGAGGGTCTTCCAAGAGGTGGAGAATATAATATACAACCGCAAGCTTATTCCCGTTATCGCTCATCTGGAGCGCTTCACGGGCTTTCAAAAGGGCACGGACAATATTGAAAGACTTTTGTCCATGCGCGTGGTTGCCCAGATGAACGGCGAGCATCTTTTGAGCATGTTCACAAAGGGCAAGGCGCTTAAATGGCTTTCCGACGGCACCGTCAAGCTTCTGGGCTCGGATATGCACAATACCGACTCAAGACCCCAGACGCTCGGCAGGGCGGCTGAAATAATAAGCAAAAAGCTTGGCGCAAGGGTGCTTGACGACATCGAAAAGCGCAGCAAGGAAATATTAGGAATAGATTGATCGGAGGTTTTTATGAAAAAAGGAAAAGGATGTCTGGGCGTCGGCTGTCTTGTTGTTATTATAATCATAGCAATAATAGCCGTTGTGCTTTTCACGCAGAGAAACAATATCTCGGCTGTCATAACGGGCGCAAGCAGCTCCGACGAGGAAATACAGCAGCAGATAACAGACAGCAAAAAAGAAGTGGAGCAGGAACTTGAAAACTATAATATAAGCGGTCTCAGAGATTTTACTCTTGAGGAGGAGGAAGCCATAAGAAAGGGCGATATGACCGTTGACGAAGCCATGGCAAATATCATGGCGGAGAGCAATATTCCCGTTCAGCCCTCGGACGGGCAGGGCTCGGCACCTCAGACGGGCGCGTCTTCTCAGCCTTCGGGCAATTCCGGCAGCAGCCCGGCGCAGTCAAAGCAGGCGCAGGCTTCAGCCATCGTCAGCGAGTACACCGTCAGGCTCTATGCGCTTAAAGCCAACTATCTCGGACAGATAGGCAACCTTATAGACCAGGCGAAGGCAGACCATAAAAACGGCATGGGAACGGGCGCTCTTATGTCAAAATACCTCGGCAGAGCCGCTTCTCTTGAAAACGAGGCGGATTCGCAGGTGGACAGCCTTCTTGGAGAGATGAAGGGCAAGCTCAACGCCATAGGGGCCGACACAAGCATTGTTTCCACTATGAAAAGCTCCTACGAAAATGAAAAGGCGCTCAAAAAATCCTATTATTTGAGCCTTTTCAACAAAAAGAAGTGATATCATGAAGAAGTATAGATTTATATTTGTTATACTGACGATACTTTGCATTGCCTTTATATGGAATAATTCCCTCGCGACGGGCACGGAATCCTCCGCCTTCAGCGAAATGGTAAAGGAAATGATAAACAATATACTTTCGGCGCTGGGCATAGGAGGCTTCAGCGAGCACTTCGTGAGGAAGCTGGCGCATTTCACGGAGTTCTTCTGCCTTTCGTGCCTGCTTGTTTCGGACTGCATACTCTATGCAAAGCATATGTCTTACGCGCCCTTGGCGGGGCTTCTCGTGGCAGTGGCGGACGAAACAATACAGAGATTCAGCGCAGACCGCTCCAGCTCCGTAATTGATGTGTGGATAGATTTTTCGGGCGTGTGCGTAGGACTTGTCATTATGTACATAGCCTGCAAGGCAGTAAAAAAATACCGCAGTAAATATCCCCCTCAAACCACTATGTAAACTTCGCAGTACATATCACACTAAACAACTACGTAAACCTATTAATTGCAGGGGCGGGCATTGCTCGCCCGCTTTTTTTAAATACTTTTATGCAGCAAAAAGGACGGCTCACACGCCGTCCTTTCTTGATCTCATCCTTTTTCCTTATACAATATCTCAATATAAGCGAGCACAAGAGGACCAACGCCCTTTGCGTCGTTTGAAACAACGGGCTCCGACATATAGTAGCCGAATGTGCCGTCGCGCCTTGTGTTGTCCTCGGGTCCCAAGCCTGCCACAAGACATATGCCGTCAAGCTGGAGCTCTCCGTCCTTTTCGGAAAGATATTTCTCGCATACGCCGTTGAATGCCTTTTCGCCGTACTTGAAGTAGCTTTCGTCAAGTATGCCCATTCTTACGCTCTTCATTATTGCGTAAGCAAAAATAGAGCTGCCGCTTGTCTCAAGGTAGTTGCCGGGTATTCCGCCGAGATTTACCACCTGATACCACATACCGTTTTCGCTCTGATACTTGAGCATAGAGTCTATAAGCTCCTTGTATATCTCCGAGAGCTTATCCTTCTCTGCCTGCATATTTTCGGGCATAACGGAAATTGTGTCTATAAGAGCCATAGCGTACCAGCCCAGAGCCCTAAGCCAGAAGTTGCGTGAAAGTCCCGTTACCTTGTCGCACCAGAAGGCTTTTCTTGAGCAGTCGTAGCCATGGTAGTAAAGTCCCGTCTTGGGATCTCTTAAATTCTTGTATACATTGAGGAACTGCTCGTAGCTGTCCTTGCAGTTCTTGCAGTCGTTGTATTCCACTTCATACTGCATATAGAAGGGCTGTCCCATGTACATACCGTCGAGCCACACCTGGTTGGGATATATCATCTTGTGCCAGAAGTTGCCTTCCTCCGTCCTCGGCTGGGACTGCACCTGCGAATATATCGTCTCTATGGCTTTCTTGTACTTTTCCTTGCCCGTAAGCTTGTAGAGCTCGAATAATGTCTTTCCTGCGTTTACGTTGTCAATGTTGTATTCCTTGGGGTCGTATGACTTTATGCTTCCGTCCTCCTGAACGAAATAATCTATAAAATCATCGGCAAATTTAAGGAATTTCTCATCTCCCTTTATGGCATAGAGGTCAAGAATGGCTTTTATCATACAGCCGTCTATGTAGTTCCATGTAGATGGCTTTCCGCTCTTGATCTTCTCAATGTTCCATATAGGAGCCTGGGGTGTGCTTTTTTCAAGCAGCTGGTCGATATACTTATCCAGAATGTCCATAAAATACCTCCTTCATTCATTATATATTAATATTAACATAAATATATTTTTTTTTCAATATGAATTTAATTATTGCATAAAATAGTATAATGAAGTCAAAGCATTTCTATCAAATAAAAGTTACTCTTTTCTAACCGACTATATATGTGTTAATATATAGCTTGCAGATATTTAAAGAAAGGGAATGGATATAATGACAGCCTTATTGTTGAAACTTTTTGCCTCAAAAGGCGAGGACACATCAAGTCCCGAGGTCAGGCATGCTTACGGCGCGTTGAGCGGAGGCGTGGGCATACTCTGCAACCTCCTTCTTTTTGCGTCCAAAATAGCCGCGGGCATTCTCACGGCTTCCGTTTCCGTTGTTGCGGACGCCTTCAACAATCTTTCGGATGCGGCATCCTCAATAATAACCATAATAGGCTTCAAGCTTGCCAATAAGCCCGCCGACAGCGAGCACCCCTACGGACACGGCAGATACGAATATATTTCGGGCTTTATAATTTCTCTTTTGATCATGCTTATGGCGCTGGAGCTTTTCAAAAGCTCCGCAGTAAAGATAATACATCCCGAGGCTCCGGAATTTTCGGCTGTTTCGGTGTGTATACTCGTTGTTTCCATAGCCGTTAAATTCTGGCTTGCCAAATTCAACAAAAGGCTCGGCAACAAAATAAATTCGTCGGCTCTGCTCGCCACCTCCGCGGACAGCAGAAACGACTGCATTGTTACGCTTGCCGTGCTTATAAGCATACTTATGGGCAGTCTTTACAACATCAATATAGACGGCTTTGCGGGTCTTGTTGTTGCGGTGTTTGTGTTCAAGGCAGGCATAGACGCGGCTTCCGACACCCTGCGTCCGCTTCTCGGACAGGCGCCCGACCCCGAATTTGTGAAAGCTATAGAGGAAGAAGTGCTAAAAGAAAAGAGAATACGAGGCATACACGATATGCATATACACGACTACGGACCCGGCAGACTGCTCGTTTCGCTCCACGCAGAGATACCCGCCGATATGAACATAATGGAGGCACACGACGCCATAGACGGCGCGGAGGAGAGGATAAAGCGCAAATACAACTGTGAAATAAGCATACACATGGACCCGATAGAAACGGACAACAAAAATATAAACAGGATAAGAAAACAGGTCGGGGACGCGCTGTATTCCATAAGCCCCGAGCTGGGCTTCCACGACTTCAGAATGACGGACGGTCCCGACAGAACGAATATAATTTTCGACCTTGAAATACCCTTCGGCTTCGAAGGGGACGACGGCGACATAAAGGCTAGGGCAGAGCAAGCCGTAAGAGCCTTGAATGATAAATACTATCCCGTCATAGAGGTAGACAAGGTAATAAAATAATACGAAAGAGAGCAATAACATATGAATAAAACAACTGTAAAAGCGGCGTTCAAGGCTTCGCTCCCCGTAATGGCGGGCTATATCGTGCTCGGCACGGGCTTCGGCGTGCTCCTTAGCGCAAAGGGCTATTCCTATCGTTGGGCTATACTCATGTGCGTTACCATGTACGCGGGCGCTATGCAGTATGTCGGCGTAGATATACTTGCAAGCGGAGCCTCCTTCATCTCCGCCGCCCTTATGACGCTTATGGTGAACGCAAGACATATTTTCTACGGCATATCCATGATAGAAAAATATAAGAATATGGGTTGGAAAAAGTGGTATGCCGCCTTCGGACTCACGGATGAAACATATTCGCTCATATGCGTAGACCCCGAGCTTCCCGAGGGCGCGGACAGAAATGTATTCAATTTTCTGCTCACTCTCATGAATCAGAGCTACTGGATAATGGGAGGCTTTATAGGCGCTGTAATAGGCTCAACGGTGGAGTTCAACTCCGCGGGCATAGATTTTTCAATGACTGCGCTCTTTGTGAGCATATTTGTGGAGCAGTGGGAAAAGAACAAGGACCATCTCCCCGCGCTGTGGGGTCTTGTCGTTTCGATAGTGTGCCTTTTGATATTCGGCGCGGACAGATTTCTCATACCCGCCATGCTCGTTATAAGCGTAGGTCTTTTTTTGATGAAGGGCAGTATAGAGAGGAGGGCGTTACATAATGATTGATACGACACATTCTCTCATACTCATAGCCGTTATGGCAGGCGTTACTATGCTTCTTCGCCTTCTGCCTTTCGTGCTCTTTTCAAAGCGCACGCCAAAGCCTATACTCTATCTCGGCACGGTGCTCCCTTATTCCGTTATGGCAATGCTTGTCATATATTGCCTAAGAAATGTCAGCCTGCTTTCGGGCAGCCGCGGCATACCAGAAATTATAGCCATAGTTCTCGTTGCCGTACTGCATAAATGGAAGCATAATATGCTCCTTTCCATACTCAGCGGAACCATCTGCTATATGCTTCTCATACAGTTTGTTTTTGTATAGAACATTTATATAATTTAAGTTGGTGCGAGCTGCTAGTCTGTCCCGCAGGGACAGGGAGCAAATAGCTCGCACTGTAATAATTCTTTTGTGCTGTATTAATTCCACATACATAACGGGCACAAAAGCCGTTAGGGGTGTGGGGCGACTCGGAACGCCCCACATTTTTTGCTTCTTTTTTAGAAAAAAAGAAGATAAAAACATATATTTTGTATGAAAAATTGATTTTTTGATAGATTGAAAATGTTTCTTTAGAAATAGTGAAGTTTTTTCTAAAAAAAACAAAAACAACTTAAACGACAAAGATAACGGCGCAGATGACTGTTCATATTTTGTAAATTTGTGGTATAATAAAATAATAAATTATAATGTAAATAATAAATAATGAATAAAATATTATCATTTTTTAAGGAGGAATAAAAATGGCAATAATCGACGACTATCCCAATTCATACCCTGTGGCATTAACAGCCAATCTAAAAGATAATAATATGAAGCTTTTTGAAAGTATTATGCCCATGAAGTTTACTCCCGATATGCTCAGCAATATCCGCAAGTATTTGGGCAATATATACATAAACGGAAAAAGCCTTGCCGACACTATGAGCGAGGACGCGGTGTTTGACGACTATATGAATGTAGTAAGGGCTGCCCTTGCTCCGGAAAGCAACGATTATGTTACCATAATGAACAGGAACTCTATATTTCCCGATCCCAGACCCGTTATATTGGAGAATTCCAACGATCCCGCAATACAGGCAAGGATATATGCAAAAAACGCGCGTTCTCTCAAATATACCGAAAATTACAGAGAAGACGCCTACAACATGGTAAAGAATACCGAGGCTTCCTTAGCCGCAAGAAAGGAAGCCGACGCTCACCTGTTCTTTGACTTTCTTTTTTATAACGAGGACGGCAGCCTTAAAAGTCCGGATGCCGACCCCAAAAATCTTGAAAGGGTAGGTATGGGCTTAAGAATGCTTGACCCAAACAAGGGCTTTGTGTCAAACATATCTCCCGGCTTTGTTCTCACAAGACAGCCCGAAAATGCCGTATATGCTTATATGTTCACAAAGGACTATCCGGAGGGCTCGGGCAGGAAAATGACATATGAAAGACTTATGACGGAGGAGGACACACAGCAATTCAGAGATTTCAAGAAGAAAATAGGTAAGGAATTCTGCGATATATTCTTTAAGCCAAGAGAGGATGCCGCAAATTTTGAAGACTATGCCGAGCATTTCAATACAAAGACATTCCCTGCCATACAGGAAATAACCAAAGCGCTTATGAACACTACGGCAAATTATCATGACCTCAGCGATAAGGACAATCTGGATAAGGCGGTAATAGAATCTCAAAAAAATCACTTTATGCAGGATATGTCTCAGCAGATACCGCTTACGGGTCTCGGAGAAATGTTCACTTCCTCGGCAGTGGGTATAACAAGACTTCAGCACACGCTGCTTGAGCAAAGGCTTTTGTTTATATCCTCCAATGTATACCGTGAAAATCAGGATCTCACGCCGACTAACAGCGGTTTGCTCCATTCATATTCCCCGGACGCACATTTCAGCGTTTATGCTCAGGCATTGGCGGATAACTCGGATGTGCGCAGTTTTTCCGGTACACCATATGGCGGCATGGGTTCCGAATATGCCTATACTCTTAATAACGAAGCAGGCATGGGAAGTAATTTTACGCCTTATAGTTATAGGACTAATAACGGTGAAACTATAGATATATTTAATGAAATGAACAAATTCAGGCGTGGCGAGCCCAATGTATTTACCGAAGAGAGGGAAAAGGAAGTACATAAGGTAAGCATGAAAAGGATCGCCCGTGATGTTGAAAATATCGCCTCAATAGATCCCGATGACTATGCCGAAAGAGCCATAGAGGCAGGCAACGGATACTTTTTGAATGGGCGTATTGACTTAAGCATGGACGACCTTCAGAAGCTTGAACGGGGCGAAACTATTTTTGCGGGAACAAATGCAAATGATGCCGATGCAAAATGTAATGACTATGAAGGTCTGCAAAAAAGCCTTCTTACCAAGCTTGTCGGTTGTCCGTTCAATGCGGACAAATCTCAGCTGATGGCTGCCGTAAATACTATATATATAAATGACAAGTCCATGGCGGAATATTTCGGACTCAATGAGGATAACATCGTTGACGAGATAAGGGATAAGGAAAAGGAGCTTGCAACTCTCATTCGTCAGAGCGTTCAGGAGGGAAGGAAGGAATTTGTATATATCAAAACAGGCAAGGATACCTTCAATACCTTAAGCCTGCTTAACAACAACAAAGAGGCTATAGCATATATGCGCCTTCTCAACGGCGTTGACAAGGAATATTCCCTTGAAGCCACCTTAGTGGATGTTGACCTTGCACAATGCGTGAAGGATGCCGAAGGCGTCCTGCCCCTGCCTCCCGGAATGGCTGAACAAAGCTATGAGAGCGCAGCGAGAGCTTTTGCCAAGGGTGAGAATAACTATGGCGATGTGCTTAAAAATCTGCTTGGCAGGGATGCGGCATCCCTCAAGGATCTGGAAACGGCAGGCAAGGATATATACATAGGCGACAAACCGCTTTCGGAGATCTATAATATCGACCCCAACAAGAGCATAGATGTGCAGAAGCAGGAAATGGGCAAGCTGCTCCACGATACGTTTATGGCGGGCATCAACGGCAGCGAAGAGCCCAAGCCCATAACCTACAGAAATAAAAACGGCATGATGGAGGGCATAAAGCTTGAAGTCCCGGAGGTTCCCGAAAAGCCCATTCCCGTCAAGCCTCTTAGCGGCTTTAAGGCTTTCTTCAGCTCTCCAAGGACTATTGAGCAAAACCGCATTGATGTTGCAAATTATGTAAAGGCATCTCATGATTATATAAACGCTGTTGACAAGCATGACCGTTTTGCAAAATACAATGAGGCTGCCGAAAAGGCAAGGCTTGAAGTACTTAAGACGGAGAAGGACGGTCCCGCAAAGAGAACGGTCAGCATACAGCAGATGCTCAAAAAACACGGCACATCGGCTGCTCCCGCTCTCACACAGCCTGTGGCAGAGCGCCGGGCTGAACGAAGCGCGCCTTCAATGAACAATCAATAAACGATATGAAAGGAGATAATACAAATGGCTATTGATGCCCAGGCATATCCCAATTCATTCAATTCTGCAATAGTTGTGAATGATGTTGAGGACGATATTGAATTTATAAAAAGCGTTACGGGCAGAAGCGATCTGAATGCCAACAACATTCAGTCTGCCCTCGACACCATATATTTAGACGGAAAGAACCTTACCGACAGGGTAAAAGCGCAGTACGGCGACAGCGCCACGCTTGAAAACTTTACGGAGATAATAAGGCACGCGCTCAGAACGGATAACAATATGACCGTTACCGTAATGCACAGAAATTCCATATTTGCAAACCCTAAAGCCGTCATACTCGGCGCAGCGGACTCACCCGAAGCGCAGGCTGCTGTCGATGCAAAGAATGCGCTCTCTCTTGCCTATGTTGAAACATACAAGCAGGATATACATAACGCAGCCGTACAGGCAAATAATAAGATAGAACGCACAATAGCGGACGACAGTCATACCTTCTTCGATCAGTTCTTCTACAAAGAGGACGGCACTCTTAAAGACCCGGCTAAGAATCCCGCAACAATGACATCGAGTAATTTATGGGAAAATGCAATAGGGTCTGTTGACCAGATGGTACACAACTTTATTTTTGCCAGACACGCTCCCGATTTCATATATGCCTATATGCTTACAAAGGATTATCCCGAAAATTCTGGCAATAAGCTTAATTTCAAGGATATTGTAAACGATAACAGTCAGCAGATGAAGGATTTTAAGAAAAAATGCGCAGCGGAATTTATTGACATTTTCAGCAAGGACAATGATCCCACGCAAAATTTAAACAAGTTCAACACAAGGACATACCCGACCATGATGGCAATGGCTGAAGCTATAATGAGCCAGAAAATAGTCTATAACGACCTGAGTGAAAAGTCTTCCATAGAGGATGCTTTTATTGCGAATATGCAGAATAATATGATAGGCAATAATTTTCAGCAGTTATCTAACAATACGACATTTGACTGCGCTATGTCATCGACGGCAAACTTCAGGGTATTCATGACTTTTTTGCTTGAAGGCAGGTTAAATTATCTTGCTTCGGACAACTATATGAATAACACGGATCCGGGGTATACACGCCACAATATTATGAATTCACAGGCAGCCGCCGACACTATGGACTTGAGCTGTCTTGGCGGACTTACCCCGCCTATACCTCAGGTGTACTGTGATATGGTTGTCGCTCAGAACTATTTTGGAAACAATCATACGAGTTATACGCCGGAGGACTTTACCAATTTTGCAAATCATACGGATAATGCCTGCACACGCGCATGGACAGAGCCTCAGCAAAGGGAGGCTCACGCAGCTGTAGAAAGAGCAATGCATATAGCCGCGCAGAATCATTCCGAAAATTTCTTTATGTCAAGCATAGGCTCGGGCGAATACGATGATTTCAGTAAAAGCTGTAATTTGGATTTTTCTGACCTCTGGTTTTACAAAGAGGGCATACCCGTACCCAGGGCAGATGCAAATGCCGCCTTCAGCAAGCTGAATAAATCATTGATGTACAGCCTTACGGGCTATCCTCTGAATCCGCCCGAACATGACAAAGAAATGCTTGTGTCTGCGGCAAAGAAGGTGTATATAAACGGCAAGACAATGCTGGATTATTTTCATCTGGACGAAAACAATATTGAATCCAAAATAGCCGACTGCGAAAAAATCTTGCGAATATGCTTTACAATAATGCCCTTAATAACGGCACCGATGTTATATATGTCAAAAACAGCAAGGATAACTATGTGCCTGTCGGCGTTCAAACTTATGTGAAAATAGATACGCCCGTGCGCGAAAGCTATGCAAGCGATGATGATTTCAACGCCGCGCGCACTGCTTCCGACGCAGCCCGCAACGAGCTTCGCGCTAACCGTGAGCAGATAGTGGACAATATAAAGAAGTATAATGAAAAATCCAAGGCAAATGCCAATGTTTTAAGCTGTAATCTCGATGACGCACAGCACGATGCGAGTATTCGTACACTCAAAAATAACAATATGAAGGTGCTTACGCCCGAAAAACATATGGATGTCAGACTTGCGGCAAATGTTTTCAAATTTGAATCCGCAAAGAGTATCATATCCAATGTTCTGGGCAGAGAAATAAATACCCTGGATGAGCTTAAAGAGGCGGTAAGCAATATTTACATAGGCAACAAGCCTCTTTCGGAGCAGTGCTCCTTTGTTGACAATGTGTCCTTGGATGACAACAAGAGAATGGCAGGCATGATAGTAGCCCAGACCTTCAACAATGTATTCAACCCTACCTACGAGGCAGAGGCGCCCTCGATATCCTTTAGGGATAAAAACGGCGACCTTACAGCGTTCAAGCTGGATATGGAAGAGCCTGTAGAGCCAAAGCCCGTCAGACCTATATCCAGATTCAGAGCTATATTCACATCCAGAAGAAGGCTTGAGGAAAACAGGGCAGCCGTTGCGGAATATCCCGGCAAAAAAGCGAAGTATGACAGCGATATGGCACTTTATGAAAGGTGCAAGGGATATAATGAAACCGTTGAAGCCTATGAAAAGGCAATAAAAAAGGATGAAAAATTCGGTTCTCCCTTTGTATCCAGAAACATCGTGCAGGTACAGCGCACACAAAGAGGCATAAGCGCCTCCATGCAGACGCCAACGCTCACACAGCCGACGGCACAGCGCGAAGCAGAGCAGAATACCCCCACAATGGGTTAATAATGATATATTTTTACACTAAAAAATGGGTCGCATGACCCATTTTTAGTGCTTTATCCTCAATAATTATCATTCCCGTAGGCTATGCCCTCGTGCGTTATGCAAAGGCGCGCCTTTTTGTCGCTCTGATAGAGTATGTCCACAAGTCCGTTTTTGCTAAGCTCGCCTATGGCGTTTGTTATCTCGTCTATTTCCTTTCGGTCGTCGGTCTTGTAATAATAGGTGTATGTGTCGCCGCCCGTTATATATGACTGATATACTCTGTTGAATATTTTTGTCGCCGCATTTATCATCAAATTTTCACCTCTGGATATCAATAAACTTGTCTGCCTTATAATTATATATCATATGTCCCGTAATTGCAATATTTTTTTGAATTATGGCATAAAAAAAACAGCTGCCGTTTGACCGACAGCCGTTTTAAAATGCATTATTTTTTTTATGATGCCTTTATTTCAAGCCTGAGCCTGTCCGCTATAAGCGCAATAAATTCGCTGTTAGTGGGTTTGCCCTTGTTGTTTGACACGGTGTAGCCGAAAAGCGAATCTATTGCGTCCACCTTTCCTCTGCTCCATGCCACCTCTATGGCGTGCCTTATGGCTCTTTCAACTCTGCTGGGAGTGGTATTGCACTTTTTGGCGATAGCGGGGTATAGCTCCTTTGTGATGTAGTTAAGTACGTCTATATCGTTTATAGCCATTATTATAGCTTCTCGCATGTAGTGATAGCCCCTTATGTGCGCGGGAACGCCCACCTCGTGGAGTATGCTTGTTACTCTCGTTTCAAGGTCTATGTCGCTGTGGTTGCTGTAGCAGAGCCCGGTACTCAGCACGCCTTTTTTGGTTACGGGCTCTCTGAGCTGTCTTATCCTCGACACCAGAAGCTCCATATCAAAAGGCTTTGCTATATAGTACTTTGCGCCGAGAGTAAACGCCTTCTGCGTTATTTCCTCGCCCGTTATGGCTGTCAGCATTATGCACATTGTGTTTTTAGCCTTATTTTCTCTGTTGAGCTTTTCAAGCACGCCTATGCCGTCAAGCTTGGGCATTATGCCGTCTATTAAGGCGATGTCGGGCTTATCGTTCACTATCTTCTCGTAAGCCTCCTGACCGTCGTGGGCAATGCTTATTATCTCCATATCCTCCTGCTTGCCGATGTAGTTGCTGAGACAGTCGCAAAAATCCTTGTTGTCGTCCGCTATAAGTACCGTAAGTTTTTCATTGTTCATTTTGTGTCCTCCTGTGAAAAAATAGTAGATTAACTTTTTACATAAATGGAAATATTTACCATTTGTAGATATTATACTACTATTTTTAATAAAATGCAAGAGGAAATTATCATTTTTTTGCAGGAATACCAAATTTTGCCAATGATGAGTTGCTATACTCGGGATTTTGTGTAACTTCCTGTCCAAACCAGTCGGGAGGCTCAAACATTATGGCGTCTTTTGTCGACAAAAACTCTACCTCCACATTCATAAATCCCTCAAGAAATCCCTTGTATATGTCAAGCTCCGCGTTCAGCTCTCCGCCTAGGGGTATGACATATCTTGTTTTTTCTATAGTATTGCCTTCTACCTTCTTCCATAGACCTTCAAACTGCTCTGCGCTTAGAGGAAGCTCGTATTCCAGCTTTTTCATTATTCCTCCGCCCTTTACGGTCAGCACATAGGAGTCGTCCGCCTGCCTTACCCTTATGGTGGGGTCTGTGGCAATGTAGCCCTGTTTTATATCATAGTGCGGGCACTCGCTTATATTTTCGGGCAGCTTTTTGACCAAAAACTTTCTTTCTATTTCGTAAATTTCTTTTTTCATTTTATCACCCTTGAATTTGCATTGATATTTTAGTATACTATAACTAAAGTATAACACAAATTTTGTAAAAGTGGGAGGTTTTTTATATGGTAGTTGTATTTTTGGCAGACGGCTGCGAGGAAATAGAGGCTTTGACGCAGATAGACGTGCTAAGAAGGGCAAATATAGAGGTCATGGGCGTGTCCATAACCACAGAAAAGCTCATAAAGGGCGGACACGGTATAGAATTTATGGCAGACGCCACAATATATGATATAGATTTTGACAAGGTTGAAATGGTAGTGCTTCCGGGAGGGCTCAAGGGCAGAGATAACCTCATGAACTGCCGCGAAGCCGTTACCGTATGCAAGAAGTTCAACGAGCTTGGCAAGTATGTTGCCGCAATATGCGCCTCGCCGAGCGTTTTGGGAGAAAACGGCATATTGCAGGGCAAAAAGGCAGTCTGCTATCCGGGCTTCGAGCCGCAGTGCCGCGGCGCCCAAATCATGGGCGAGCAAAGAGTCGTAACCGACGGCAATATCATTACATCGAGAGGTCCCGCGACGGCTATGGACTTTGCCCTCGAGCTTGTGAGAGTGCTTTCGGACGAAAAAACAGCCGATGACACGGCAGAGGGTATGCTCTTTAAATAAGCTTGAAAAGCTGCGGGAAATTGGACTCCGATATTTCCGTTATGTGAAGCTCGCTGAATGCGTCGAGCACCTTCTTTTCGTCAATGCTGTATATGTAAGCTATATCGCGGGGAGAATAAGTCTTGCTGTTATAATAACTTAAGGATTTTTTGAATATCCTGCATATGTAGCTGCTCCCGTTCAGCATTACGGTGGGTATCACCTCGGAGGAGAGGCTTTCTATGTTTTTTGAGTCCAGTATTATATGTATTTCCTCGGGCGTTATGCCCAGCAGAGAGCTCAGCTCGTTTATGTCCACATGGCTGTAGTTTGATTTTATTATGACATCCAGCTCCTTGAGCGTGGGGCATATCTCGTTATAATATGTATTGAAAAAGCTGGCCATTAACATCCACTCCTTATATATGTTATTATATAATAGGTATAAAGCGGTTGTCCAGCTGTAAATAATGGAATTGGAGTGTTTTGCATGAATGCATTGCAGAGATATTTTGATTACAGGCAGGCTCTTATAGACCAGTATGTAAAGGGCGATTTGACAAAGAAGGAATATCTCAACAAAAACTTGGAGGCTGTGCTTTCTTTAAGGGACGAGCCCTTTAAAAATGTAGATACCGTGGACAAGGGACTTTTCAACTATCAGTTTTTCAACGCTCTTGCCAAGGATGCGCGCATGGAGGTGAAACAGCACCGTTCAAAGGAATATGTATATATTTATGAGGAACAGGTCAATTATTATTACGACCGCAAGGACGGCGCCACGCTTCGCATACTCCAGCTTCTCAATTACTGCGGCGTAAAGGCTTATTTTATAAAGGTAAGGAGCAGGGAGCTCAAGCACAGGCTTTTTGAGATAGTTCTGGAGGATAAGGAGGGCATGATACTTCATTCCACATCCGATGTTATATTAAAACGCCTCCGTGAGGAAAACTGCTTCAGCGAGGGCGAGAAAAAATCCCTCATAGATTATTATATCAATCATAAATATTGAGGAATGATTATACCGTAAGCGTCAACAATGGTATAGGCTTCGTTTTTTGAAAGGAGGCATTATTATGATAATAGGCAGCTGTGTTGTATACATGACGGCGGAGTGGTGCAGCTCCCTTAAGGATAAGCGTATGGTCGTCAAGAGCATAATAGAAAAGGCTAAGCACAAGTTCAATATTTCCATCGCCGAGGTAGACCGTCAGGACAATCACCAAGCCATTGTCATAGGCTTTGCCTGCGTTACTAACGAGGTCAGGCATGCCGATGAAATAATAGAAAATGTACTCAATTACATAGAGCGCAATACGGACGCGGTGATAGACGATGTGGAAAGGGAAATTTTTTGAAAATAATGCTAGATTTTTACATTAGGATATGTTATAATAATCAGCAGTGTTAGTTTTAAGGAGGAAAATGTAAATGAGCACAGTTGAAAATATCGAGAAGAACAAGGTTAAGATCTCTTTTTCCGTTGACGCTGAGACCTTTGAAAAGGGTATGGATTATTCATACAACAAAAATAAGGGCTCGGTTACGATTCAGGGCTTCAGAAAGGGCAAGGCGCCCAGAAAGCTTATCGAAGCGCAGTACGGCAAGGCAATATTCTATGACGACGCCATAAATTATGTGCTTCCCGAGGCTTATGAAAAGGCTTTGGAGGAAAACAGCGTCGATGCTGTTTCAAAGCCCGAAATAGATGTTACGGCAATAGATGAAAACGGCGTGTCCTTCACTGCCGAGGTATGGGTAAAGCCCGAGGTAAAGCTCGGCAAGTACAAGGGACTTAAGTATACCAAGAAGGATCCCAACCCTACGGATGCCGACATAGACGCAGAGCTCAAAAAGGAGCAGGAAAAGTCCGCAAGAATAGTGGATGTTACCGACAGAGCCGTAGCTATGGGCGATATAGCGAATATAGACTTCAAGGGTTATATTGACGATGTTGCCTTTGAAGGCGGCGAGGGCAAGGGCTTCGACCTTGAAATAGGCTCTCACTCATTCATAGATAACTTTGAAGATCAGCTTGTGGGCGCAGAGATA
>CANRNM010000013.1 GCA_947631975.1 uncultured Clostridia bacterium | reverse complement strand
CTGTGCTCGTGCTCGTGATTATGCTCGTGTTCATGCTTACTCATGATAATCCTCCTCACTGTAGCCGTTTTTGTGGAGTATATGTTCTATACCCTTGTCGAGCAGTACGGAAACATGCTCGTCGTCAAGAGAATATATGGTCTGTTGACCGTCCTTTCTGAACTTAACTATGTCGTTCTGCCTTAAAAGGCGGAGCTGATGAGATATTGCCGATTGAGTCATGCCCAGCTCGTTCACAAGCTCGTTCACGCACATTTCGCTCTGGAAAAGGGCGTAGAGTATCTTTATCCTTGTGGCGTCTCCGAAAATTTTGAAGAAATCGGAGAGGTCGTAGCTCATTTCCTCCGAAAGCATTTTTATTTTTGCCATATGCTTACCTCCTTATATGAACATTTAATCATATATTCATTAATTATTTTAAAAAATATGAACAAGCCACTGCATTTATATCATATATGAGCACTTGTTCATATTTTCATTATATTATACTCTTGTAATTTTGTCAACCGTTTTCTTCAATTTTGAAAAAATTTTTTATTTTGTTGAGTATACCGCTTTCGTCGTCCGTCTGATATTCTATAAATTTGCCCGTGCCTATGGCAACACAGTTGACGGGGTTGTCGGCTATGGTGCATCTTATGCCCGTTTCTCTTTCTATCATTCTGTCAAGACCCGAGAGCAGGGCGCCTCCGCCCGTAAGCACTATGCCTCTGTCCAGAATGTCTCCCGAAAGCTCGGGCGGTGTGTTTTCGAGCACATACCTCACGGCGTCGAGTATAGACCTTACGCACACTCTCACAGCCTCGTACATCTCTCTTGAGGTTATCTCTATTGTCATGGGCATACCCGTTGTGGCGTTTCTGCCCTTTACCTCCATACGGCTCAGGGGTGTGTCGTCGGCAGCCGTGCCCACTATTATTTTTATGTTTTCAGCCGTCTTTTCGCCTATCACCATCTGGTGCTCGTCGCGCATATATCTCACAATGGCGTCGTCAAATTTGTCGCCCGCTATTTTTATGGATGTGCTCACGACTATACCGCCGAGCGATATAACAGCCACGTCTGTGGTGCCGCCGCCAATGTCCACCACCATGCTTCCGCAGGGTCTATATATATCGAGTCCCGCGCCTATTGCGGCTGCAATGGGCTCCTCTATTATATACACCTGTCCCGCGCCCGCGTTTCTTGTGGATTCCTCCACGGCGCGCTTTTCAACATCCGTTATCCTGCTGGGAACGCACACCGCTATGCGGGGCTTTTTGAGCCAATGCGTGCCTACGGACTTGTCTATGAAGTATCTTATCATTCTTTCCGTGACCTCAAAGTCGGATATAACTCCGTCTCTCAAAGGTCTTACAGCCGTTATGTTGGCGGGAGTTTTGCCCAGCATTTTGCGCGCGTCCTCGCCCACTGCGACTATTGCTTTTTTGCTGTTGTCAACGGCTACGACAGAGGGCTCCTGAAGCACTATTCCCTCTCCCTTGCAATATACTATTACGCTTGCCGTGCCCAAATCTATGGCTATATCGTTGCCAAGTACCATACACTACTACTCCTTTTCCTCCGTATCCTCCGAAGGGGTCAAAATAATTTTAAGCTTTACTATCCTGTTTTTATCCGTTTGTTCAATAAAGAAGCGCGCGTTTTTGTCCTCCACTGTTTCGCCCGTAACGGGGAATCTGTCCAGAAGGGCTATAACATAGCCTCCTATAGACTCTATGTCGTCGTTTTCAAAGTCTGTTCCCAGGGCGTCGTTCACATCGTCAAGCCTTGTGCTTCCTTCCACAAGGTATTCGTTTTCCTTTATGCTCTGTATTTCTTCCTCGTCCTCGCGCATTTCGTCTATTATGTCGCCGACAATCTCCTCTATAAGGTCCTGGAGCGTTACTATGCCCGCCGTGCCGCCGTATTCGTCAAGCACTATAGCCATGGATATGGATTCCTTTTTCATGTCGGCAAAGAGCTTTGAACACTGCTTTGACTCGTATGTGAAATAGGGCTCCTTCACATAGTCAGCCACCTTGAAGCTGCCTATTTCGGGACTTTCAAGAAGCATGATGTCCTTGAACGACAGCGTGCCTATTATATGGTCATTTGTCTTGTTGTATACGGGAAGCCTTGTAAAACGCTCCTCCTTGAATACTTTTACAACGTCTTCATATGTTATATCGTCGGGAACCGCCACCATATCTATACGCGGTATCATTATTTCCTCTGCCGTGGAGCTCCTGAAGTCGACCACATTTGTTATCATTTCTTTTTCGTCGACCTCGAGCACGCCCTCCTCGTGGCTCACATCCACCATTGTCCTCAGCTCGTTTTCGGTAACTATGGGAGCCGAGCTGTCCTTTTTGCCTATTATTTTGAAAATAAAGCCCGTTATTATGTTCAGCAGAAATATGAACGGTGTGAATATCACCATGCAGAATGCTATGGGTTTAACGCAAAGACGGCACACAAGCTCCGCATTGTCGCTTGCAAAGCTCTTTGGCGTAACCTCGCCGAATATAAGCACCAGCACGGTAAGCACTCCCGTAGCTATGCCTGCGCCCTTGCTGCCGAATATGTCGGTCGCAATGACTGTAGCCAGAGCGGAGGCGCCTATGTTCACCACATTGTTGCCTATAAGTATGGCGCTTAAAAGCTTGGCAGAATTGTCTGTAACCTTCTGAATGAGCTTTGCATTTTTAACTCCCTCGTCAACCATTGCCCTCAGCCTTATTTTGCTAAGCGACATAAGGGCTGTTTCGGAGCCGGAGAAAAATGCCGATAAAGCCAGACAAACTATAAGTACCGCTATTCTTGTCAAGTATCGCGAACTGTCAGGGTCCACTAATATCACACTCCCGATTTTTAAAAATTTTATCTGTAGATACGTCTATATATATTGGATAAGCTGATTATAACATAAAAAATTATAATTTCCAATAATAATTTTTATTTTTTTCTAAAACTTCCTTATATTTTTTCAAAAAAATAAAAAAATATTTGAAATATCCTCTTTTATTTTTTATTCAATAATGGTATACTTAATTTATGACAAGGCATACAAGTATGCTTTGCCGTGGGGAGAAGGACAAAGGATGTGCGTTATAAATGAGCTTGAATGTTGTTCATGGCGGAGATTTGGATGAAATTTCAAGAATTTACGGTATAGATAAGTCCTGCATTTTAAACTTCGGAGGCAATGTCAACCCTCTGGGGCTTCCGCAGTCGGTCAAAAGGGCAATAAGAGAAAACGCGTCAGATGCGCCTACTCTTTATCCCGACGTATCCTATATAGAGCTCAAAAAAGCCATAGGCGAATACACGGGCATAGACAGCGCTCATATACTCACGGGTAACGGCTCTACGGAGCTTATAGCCCTCTGCATAAACGCCGTAAAGCCCAAAAAGGCTGTGATAGTTTCGCCGGCTTATTCCGAATATCTCAAGCAGATAGAGCTTGTTGGCGGCAGCGCCGAGCTTTTTCCCTTGAGAGAGGACGAGGAATATGTGCTCAATATAGATAGGCTCAAGAGCGTTTTGCATGACGGCGTGGACTTGCTTGTTATATGCAATCCCAACAATCCCACGGGCACATATATCACCTGCGCGGAGATACGCGAGCTTCTTGAACACTGTCTGAAGCACGGCATAAGGCTTATGATAGACGAAACCTATGTGGAGTTTGCCTCGCCCGATAAGCAGGTTTCCGCAATGCCTCTTGCAGAGGAATACAAAAATCTTTTCATAGTGAGAGGCACTTCAAAATTTTTTGCCTGTCCCGGGCTTAGACTTGGCTACGGCGCCTGCTCCGACAGGGAAATAACGGAATATATTTCATCTCACCGCGATTCGTGGTCGGTCAATATATTTGCGGAGCTGAGCGGAAAGGTGATGTTCAGGGACAGAAAATTCATTGAAAAAACGAGAAGCCTCATAACAAGCGAAAGAGAGAGGATATTCGGCGAGCTTTACGGCTGCGGGGATATACACATATACGACTCGCAGGCAAATTTCTTTCTCGTCCGCATAAAAAGGGAAGGCGTAACTTCCTCGCAGGTATTCGAGAGGCTTCTTGCCAAAAACATACTTATACGCGACTGCGCGGATTTTCCTTATCTGAGCGACCGCTATATAAGGTTTTGCATACTTGATAAAAAAAGCAATTCTCTGCTTATAAAAGAGCTTAAAAATATTTTAAATTAATATAAATTCACAGGGGAGGTATTTTATTATGACAAACAATGAAAATTACGATGTAGAGCCTTTTACGATGCAGGAGGCGCTTGCGGAGGCAAAGAGATGCTTAAACTGCAAGACACCGCTTTGCAAGACGGGCTGTCCCATAGAAAACAATATTCCCGAGTTCATACATCAGCTTTCAAGGGGTAATTTCGGAGAGGCCAGGAGCCTTCTTGCCGAAAAGACAAATCTTCCCGCCGTATGCGGCAGAGTTTGCCCTCACGAGAAGCAGTGCCAGGGGCATTGCGTGCTCAACAAGGCGCATAAGCCCATAAGGATAGGAAAGCTGGAGCAGTTCGTGGCTGACTTCGACGCGGACATGGGACTTATAAGAGAAAAGATACCGCCCAAGACAAGGGGCAATGTTGCCGTAATAGGCTCCGGTCCTGCGGGACTTACCGTTGCGGGCGACCTTTCCATGATGGGCTTTAACGTTACCGTATACGAGAGCGAGAACGAGCCCGGCGGCGTACTTCTCTACGGCATACCCGAGTTCAGACTGCCCAAGGATGTTGTAAGGCGCGAAACAAAGCGTATAGCCGAGCTTGGCGTGCAGTTTATCAACAACACCGTCATAGGCAAGGACATAACCATAGACCAGCTTTTTGCAAAGGGCTTCGACGCCATATTCATTGGCACGGGTACTGCCATCGCAAGAGAGCTTGACATACCCGGCAAGGAATTAAGAGGCGTTGTAAAGTCGCACTATTTCTTAAGAATGGTAACTCTTTTCAATAGCAACAGCATCGAGCGCAAGGAGGTGCCCGTAAAGGACGGCGACACCGTGCTCGTCATAGGCGCGGGCAACGTTGCCATGGACGCATCCAGAACAGCCCTCAGAATGGGAGCCAAGAAGGTTACCGTGGTGTATAGGAGCACTCTCGACACCATCACTGCCGAAAAGCTCGAATATGACAGCGCTGTTGCGGACGGCGTAAAGTTCATGTGGAATTCAACTCCCGTCAAGTATATAGGCGATGAAAACGGCAGACTTAAGGGCTTGCTCATAGACCAGGACAGCAACGAAATAGTAATACCCTGCGACAAGGTGCTTGTAGCCATAGGCGCAAAGCCTGCCAAGAGGATAATATCCACCACAAAGGGCATTGAGGTAAACGACAACGGCTACCTCATCACAAAGGAAAAGCCCTACGGCATGACTACATTAAACGGTGTTTTCGCAGGCGGAGATGTTGTGCATCAGCCCGCTACGGTAGTGCTCGCCATGAAGGAAGCCAAGAAGGTAGTTGAAGGCATAGCAAGCTATGTCGACGCCATAAAGCTTTTGGGATTGTAAATTTTATACAAATATAACCCTTCCACCAACCTTTGGTTGGTCCCCCTTCCCTTAGCCCTAGCGGGCTAAAGGACGGCTTATAATGTATGAAAATCAACATTTGATAGCTTATGCCCGCAGGGCACAACACTATAAGGCGTCCTTGCGAAGCAGGGAAGCTGGCGCCCGCAGGGCGACTGAAGGGTAAAAAAGTATTTCATCAATGATTGGGAAGCTTTTACGCTTCCCTTTTTGTTTGCTGTCATAAATAAGCCTCCCGGCAAATATACTAGAATATATTAAAGGAGGTTTTACAATGAATTATATAACCGAGCATATAAGCGCCGACAGGATAATAGGCAGCGAGAGCGTTCAGCTCATACAGGAGGGCGATGTGCTCATGCCCGACGGCAAGCCGGACATAGACATTGTGCTGAGGTGCGAGGCATCTATAGTTCCCGAGGAAAGCAAAGCCGAGGAAAACCGTCTAAGCTACAGGGGCAGGCTTATTATAAATGTGCTGTACTGCGGAAAGGACAAGGGTGTGCACAGCGCCTCCGCCGAGGTGCCCATAAATGATTTCATAGCCATAGAGGGGGCTCAAAGCGGTATGCTCTCGCATATAAGCATGGGCATATCTAATGTGGAGTGCAAGAAGGCGAACGAAAGAAAGGCAAGCTATAAGATAATGTGCGATGTAAAGGGCAGCGTTACCGACACAGCCGAGATAGAGGCGGTTACGGATATATATGAAATACCCAAGGAACAGCAGCTTTCAAAGACCGTAAACACCGTCAGAACGCTTTGTATGAAAAGGGAAAGCTTTACAATAACGGAGGAAACGGAGCTTCCCTCCACAAAGCTGCCCGTTTCGGAAGTCCTGAGCGTGAGCTGCAGCATAACAAATCCCGAGTTCAGACCCCGCGACGACAGCGTGGAGGCAAGGGGCGACATTTCCGTTGTAATGCTCTATACGGGCACGGAGGGCGGTTTTCCCGAGGTCTACGAGTTTGATATTCCCTTCGATGTTTCTTTGGAAGCCGACGCTACGGACAGCGACAGCATTGCCGATGTAAATCTCTATGTCAGGGAATGTTATTACGATGTTTCGGAAAACGCAGAGGGCGAGCCAAAGACGGTGAATATGGACATAAATATAGGCGCCGACATACATACGCTCTGCAGCGAAAGCCACGATATCCTCTCCGACGCATACATACTCAATAACGAAATAGAGTTTGAAGAAGCAAAGCTCTGCTGCTCCGCCGTGGTGTGCAAGAACAGGGGTCAGTGTCCCGTCAAGGAAACGGTCTCACTTGCGGAGGGATGTCCCGATATGCTCCAGATATTCAGGGCTTCGGGCACCGTCTATACCGACAGCGTAAGCATATATGAAAACAGGGTAGTTCTGGAGGGCGCCGTGAATGTGGATATAATGTATATCACAGGCAACGACGATATGCCCGTTTACAGCTTTTCGGACACGGTGCCCTTCACTCAGACCATAGACGCAAGAGGGGCTGCGGAGGGCATGGAAGCCGATGTTTACGCGGGCATAGCGCACATAGGCTTCAATATGCTTTCCGACAGGGAGCTTGAGGTGCGCTGCGCTCTCAATACCGTTACCACCGTGAGAGATAAAAGCTGTATAAGCATAATAACGGGAGCGGAGCTTAAGCCCATATTGCAGGAGGTATTGGACGCCATACCCGGCATAACGCTCTATGTGGTGAAAAAAGGCGATACCCTCTGGAAGCTTGCGGGACGCTTCAATACCACCGTGAGCGAGATAGCGCGCATAAACGATATTGAAAACCCCGACCTCATATACCCCAATCAGAAGCTTGTGATAGTAAAGAATGTATAGGCAATAAAAAAAGAACGGCACAGCCGTTCTTTTTAGTCTGTCGAAAAAGTCAAAATATAAAAAATGTTATAAACGGGCGTGCAATGCACGCCCCTACAAACCGCAATGTGAGCTAGTCACTCGTAGGGGCGAGCATTGCTCGCCCGCAAAATTTCATACAATAAGGTTGTTTATCGACACGCAAAAAAGAACGGCACAGCCGTTCTTTTGTATTTTACTCAAGCTCCGATGTACAGTGCGGGCATCTCTTTGCGTCGATGTGTATCTCGCTCTTGCAGAAAGGACATTCCTTTGTTGTGGGAGCCTCGGGCTCTTCCGTCTTGTTGTGATGAGCCAGAGTGTTTGCCTCGTTCAGTGCCTTAACTATCATAAACAGCACAAGCGCCGTTATAAGGAAGTCGATTATAACGCTTATGAGGTTGCCTATGGGGAAGGGACCCACTACAATGCTTCCGAAAAGAGCTTCTGCGCTCTCCTGTCCCGTAACAGCCATAATTATAAGCGAAATAAGAGGCGTGATTATACCCTCAACAAGAGCCGTTATGATCTTGCTGAAAGCGCCGCCTATAACAACGCCTATAGCCATATCGAACATATTGCCTTTAAGGGCAAAATCCTTGAATTCCGCTAAAAATTTTTTCATAAAAATTTCCTCCTTTTCTTATTTATTTACATTTTATCACGTTTTTAACAAAATGTAAATACTTTTGGCACAATATGTAAAACCATAATCTGAATAAATTTACTCTGCGGGGCAAACATAAAATTAAGGAGGGATATTATGGCTGTAACCAAGGTTGAAATATGCGGAGTAAATACAGGCAAACTCCCCGTACTGTCCAATGAGGAAAAGGCGGAACTTTTTGTAAAAATAAAGCAGGGCGACAAGGATGCGCTCTCAAAATATATATACGGCAATTTAAGGCTTGTTTTGAGCGTCGTACAGCGCTTCAACAACAGGGGCGAAAGCGTGGACGACATATTCCAGGTGGGCTGTATAGGGCTTATAAAAGCCATAAGGAATTTCGACATCGACAGGGGAGTTAAATTTTCCACCTATGCCGTGCCGATGATAATAGGCGAGATAAGGCGCTATTTAAGGGATTACAATCCAATAAGGGTGAGCCGTTCGGCAAGGGACACGGCGTATAAGGCGCTTCAGGCTAAGGAGAAGCTTACAAACGAAAACAACAAGGAGCCCACCATAGAGGAAATAGCCAAGGAAATAGCCATGACAAAGGAGGAGGTCGTGTTTGCTCTCGAGGCAATACAAGACCCTATTTCACTTTTTGAGCCCATTTATCATGACGGCACGGACGCACTCTATGTTATGGATCAGGTGAGCGATGAAAAAAATACGGATGCCAGCTGGCTTGAAAATATATCTCTTAAGGAAGCGCTTAAAAAGCTGAACCAAAGAGAGCGCTATATTATAGATTTGAGATTTTTCAAGGGCAAAACACAGATGGAGGTATCCGAGGAAATAGGCATAAGCCAGGCGCAGGTGAGCCGGCTTGAAAAAAGCGCGCTTAAAAATATGCGCAAATATATGTGATATGAGGCGGGAGGAAAAATGTATACATCAAGGCTTAATAAGGGAGCGGATATCCACATATTCTCTACGGATAAATTTGAAAGCGTTACAATGTGCATACTTTTAAGACTGCCTCTCAAAAGGGAAACGGCAACGGCAAACGCGCTTCTCGCCTCCGCCTTTATGCAGGGCTGCGCAGGATACAAGACGCGAAGACGTATAGAAAGCAGGCTTGAGGATATACAAAGCGTGCTTTCATCCAACATACTTAAAAAAGGCGAGGAGCACATAATACAGCTTTTTGTCCGCACTCTGCCCGAATATTTCGGCGAGGCTTCAAGGCTTGCGGGAGATGTGCTCCTTCGCCCTCTTTTCAACAATGAGGAGGCTTGCAGGAGGGAGCTTGAAGCCGCAATAAATTCTCTTGTGAATGACAAAAGACGCTATGCCTTTGAAAAATGCATTGAGAATATGTGCGAAAACGAGGCTTACGGCATAAGCGGGGACGGCTATATAAGGGATATAAATTCCGTTTCGCTGCATATGCACTACAACTATGTCATGCAGAATGCCAAGACGGACATAATAGTTGTGGGCAATATAGACAGAGATAGGGCGGAGGAGTGCATAAGGCGCAATATACCCCTAGACGGCAATGACGCCTCTCTTGAACCCTGCAACTATCTTTATTATCCGCCCTCCATAAAGGAGATAACAGAGGAGATGGATATAACGCAGGGCAAGCTCTGCGTGGGCTGCAGGCTAAATATAGACCCGTCAAGCGGCGATTGGTACAAGGCAATAGTCGCAAACGAGCTTTTCGGCGGAAGCGCAAGCTCCGCGCTCTTCAACGAAGCCAGAGAAAAGGACAGCCTATGCTATTACATCTCATCCAAGCTTCTTAGGTTCAAGTCCATAATGATGATAGAAGCGGGAATAGACAGCGAAAACAGGGATAAGACGCTGGATATAATAACCTCGGCCATGCATGATCTGTCCGCCGAAAATATTGAAAACGCCAAGAAAAACATAACGGACAGCTATAAAACAGCGCAGGACAAGCCCGAGAGCATTATGGACAGCTTTTTGGGCTCTCTCATAGCGGGCAGGGCGTCAAGCCTTGACGAGGCTATAAAAAATATAAACAATGTCAATGACATAGACGGAGTGTTTGACGACTGCCATATAGACACTGTGTTTATGCTTTCGGAAGGAGGGAGCAAAGCCCAATGACGGATATAATAAGTAAACGCCTTGAAAACGGCGCTATGTGCTATATCCTGCCCAAGAAAGGCTATAACGAAAAGGAGGTCATGATAGCCTTCAATTACGGCTCTGCGGACACGGAGTTTTTTGATGAAAACGGCAGAGTGAAGCAGACATGCGGTATAGCGCATTTTCTGGAGCACAAGATGTTTGAGGAGAAGGAGGGCAATATATTCGACAGCTTTTCAAGGCTGGGGCTGAGCGCCAACGCCTATACCGATTTCAACACCACGGCTTATTATTTTTCGGGCTGTGAAAATATGGAAAAGGGCTTTGACCTGCTTATGGAAATGGTGGGCTCTCTTTATCTCACGGCGGAGAATATAGATAAGGAAAAGGGCATAATCACACAGGAAATAAATATGTATGAGGACGATCCCTACTGGCAGATATATTTCAACACTCTTAAGGCGATGTACAGCAGAAATCCCATAAGATACAGCATTGCGGGCAGAGCCGAGGATATTGAAAGCATAACGGAGGAGGAGCTCAAAAAAAGCTATGAAAGCTTTTATACCTATGAAAACTGCGCCGTTATAGTCTGCGGAGATGTGGACTGCGATACCGTTTCGGAACAGGCTGAAAAGCTGAAGCTCGGCGCAAAGAGCGTCAAAAGGTCTTTGTGCGAGGACGATATATACAAAAGGGAATACAGCGTCAAAATGCCCGTTGAACAATCGCTCTATCACATAGGCTACAGAGCCGACCCGAGCATAAGCATAAAAAATAGGATATGTATAAGCAATATAATAATGAATTTGCTCTGCTCTCCGGGTTCGGCGCTTTATGAGAGACTTTATGAAAAAAGCTTCATAGACAGCAGCTTCGGCTATGAGGTCCTGCAGGGCAAGGACTACGGCTGCGCGCTCATAAAGGGCGAGGGCAACAACTACAGAGGCATTGCCGAGGAAATAGACAAGGAAATAAAAAATATGCTCTCCTCGGGTATAGACGGCAAGGATGTAAAACGCGCCGCAGAGCGCTTAAAGACGCATATGCTTTTCAGCTGTGAAAACATATCCTCCCTTGTGAGCCATACCGCGGATTGTTTTTCAAAAAATACAGAAGTGCTGGACATTTATGATAATTATGATAAAATAGATGTAGACGACATTATGCTTTATTTAAAAAAGCAGTTCGGCGAAGACAACAGAGTGCTTTCCACGGTAGAGAAAGCATAAGCGCAGGGAGTGTATAAAATGGGAGATATTTATTTTCCTCATCTCAATATAAGCATAGAAAGCCTTGACAGGGTGGCGTTTTCGCCCTTCGGCTTCAATATATACTGGTACGGCATATTTTTTGCCACGGGCGCGATACTTGGCATATTGCTGGCTTTGAGAGAGGCTAAGCGCACGGGGCAGAGCGCGGATATGTATTCCGACTTCGCCTTTATATCCATTATATCGGGCATATGCTGCGCAAGACTTTATTATCTTATTTTTCACGGCGACAGCCTGCTGGATTTTTTCAAATTCAGAGACGGGGGACTTGCCATATACGGCGGTATAATAGGCGGAGTGCTCGCCGCCGTTGTATTTTCGCGTATAAAAAAAATAAGGCTTTTGACTCTCGGAGATACCTGCATATTGGGCGTTCTTACGGGACAGATATTCGGGCGCTGGGGCAACTTTTTCAACAGAGAGGCCTTCGGCAGATACACCGACAGCCTTTTTGCCATGGCGCTTAAAACGGACACGGTGAGCTCTCTTGCGGTGAAGGGGAGCGAGGCTGTGTATATGAATAAGGCGGTATATCCCGTAACCGTTTTTAACGGAGCGGACTACATACAGGTACACCCCACGTTTTTGTATGAATGTGTGTGGAATATAATGCTTTTTGTATTGCTCTTTTCAATGAGAAAACATAAAAGGTTCGAGGGTCAGCTTTTGGCGATATACTGCGTAGGCTACGGCGCGGGCAGATTTTTCATAGAGAGCTTAAGAACGGATCAGCTCATGCTGGGCTCCGTGCCCGTGAGTATGATAGTTTCGGTCATACTTGCAGCCGTCGGCGCAGCCATATTTATATGGGGCAAAAAATATCAAAAAAATAAAAAAACTTCTTGACAAAGATATATAAATATGCTAAAATCTTTATTGTGTTCAGCATTGAATACAAATATTTTGAATGCAGTCTTGGCGGAATTGGCATACGCGCTAGACTAAGGATCTAGTCCGGGTTAACTGGGTACGGGTTCAAGTCCCGTAGACTGCATTATGCGCGAGTGGCTCAGTGGTAGAGCATCGCCTTGCCAAGGCGAGGGCCGCGGGTTCGAATCCCGTCTCGCGCTTTTATTCTTTACTGATGGGTTGTCGCCAAGCGGTAAGGCACAGGGTTTTGATCCCTGCATTCGCAGGTTCGAATCCTGCCAGCCCAGTTTCTAAGTAAAAATTCAATAATGGGCTATCGCCAAGTGGTAAGGCAACGGATTCTGATTCCGTCATTCGCAGGTTCGAATCCTGCTAGCCTAGCTTTTAACAGTGTTTGAGAGGACTTTCCGGTCCTCTCATTCGCTTTTTATCACATTTTTATCACACAAGTTTTGGGCGGGGGGATATTTCTCTCCTTTTTTTGTATATCCAAAAATTTTCGGTGATTGAAAAATATACTCTTTTTTGTTATAATTTATTAAAGAAACAGAAGGCTTTTACACGGAGGCGTTAAAATGGCATTAACGCAGGCTCAAAGGGAAAGATACGCAAGACATATCATACTTGATGAAATAGGCGAACGGGGACAGCTCAAGCTCTTTTCTTCAAGCGCGCTCATAATAGGCGCGGGCGGTCTGGGCTCTCCCTGCGCTCTCTATCTTGCGGCGTCGGGTATAGGCGCCTTGGGCATAGTCGATGCGGACAATGTGGAGCTCTCAAATCTCCAGCGCCAGATACTCCACTTCACAGCCGATAAGGGCAGGGCAAAGGTGTTGTCTGCGGAGGAGAAGCTCTCTGCACTCAATCCCGAAGTGAAAATAGATGCCTATCCCTTCTTTGCGGATGACAACAACATAGACGATATTGTAAAAAAATATGACATCATTATAGACGCAACCGATAATTACAGAAGCAAATTTATTATAAACGACGCCTGCGTCAGAAATGAAAAGCCCTTTATTCATGCGGGCATAAGCGGTCTTAAGGGACAGCTCATGACATATGTTCCGCACAAGGGTCCCTGCCTTCGCTGTATATTCGGCGCCGAGCCTCCCGACAGACCCAAGGGCGTATACGAGGGCGTTGTGGGCGCGGTTGCGGGCGTAATAGGCTGTCTTGAAGCAATGGAAGCTATAAAGTATATACTGGGCAGGGGAGAGCTTTTAACGGGCTGTATGCTCACATTTGACGCTCTTTCTATGGAGTTCAGAAAAATAAGGCTCCCCTCCGACAAGGACTGTCCCGTGTGCGGCGCGCATAGCGAAGGAGATGTACATAATGACTAAAAATATGCTTTTCTGCGCGGGCGTGGACCATAAGGATACGCCCTTGAGCGTCCGTTCCCTTTTCGCCTTCGATGACGAAAAGGCAGAGAATACAATAAAAAGTCTTTGCAAAAACGAGCATATAAATGGCTGTGTCATACTTTCCACCTGCAACAGGAGCGAGATATATATCCTCTCGGATATTGAAATGAACGCCCGAAGCGTATTGCTTGAAAGCGCGGGAGTTAAGGAGGACTTCGGCGGCAGTATAAATATATATAAGGGCGTTGAAGCCGTGTATCATATAATGGAGACTGCCTGCGGTATAAATTCAGCAATAAGGGGCGAAAGCCAGATAATAACGCAGATAAGCCAAAGCGCGGATATGAGCCGAGGACTCGGGCTCATCGGTTCGGAGCTGGATGTGCTTTTCAGGACAGCCGTATCTACGGGCAGGAGCGCCTCGCTCAAAAATACGGACAGCTATAGGCTCTCGTCCGCGCATAAGGCTGTGGAGCTTCTCGAAAATAAGCTGGGAGGTCTTAAGGGCAAAAAATGCCTTGTCATAGGCAACGGCAAGGTGGGACTTCTCTGCGCAGGACTGCTTGCGCAAAGGGGAGCGGACACGAATATAACTCTCAGAAGCTATAAGCACGGCGAAAGCACGGTGCCTGCGGGCTGCAAAAGCGTAGCCTACAGCGACAGACTAAGCGCCGCAGACGGCTGCGACGCGCTCATAAGCGCCACAAAAAGCCCGCATTTTACACTCACCGCCTCTATGGCGGAGAGCATAAGACTGCCTAAGTATATTGTGGATCTGGCTGTGCCTGCGGATATAGAGCGCGGAGTGTATGAAAACAGGGATATAGAGTATTACAACATAGACATGCTCGCGTCCGATAATGCCGTTGACTCCGAAATATACGATACCGTTGAAGGCGGTGTTTCGGAGTATATGAGCTGGTATAACTACAGAGAATCTCTTGAAATAATAGAAAAAATAAAGTATATTATCACGCGCAGAATATTGGCTTCATATGACGCGGACAAGGAGAGCGCGGAGTTTTCGGTTTCAAGAGCGGTGGATATGCTTTTGGGAGGCATAAAGGAAAATATAACCCCCGAGAGCCTTCAAAAATGCTATGACAAGATAAAGGGAAGGGCAAGACTATGAAATTTCCCATGTTTGTGGATATAGAGAACAAAAAAATACTGGTGGTAGGCGGAGGAAATGTGGGCTTGAGGCGTATAGGAGTTTTAATAAGCTTCAAGGCGGACATAACTCTTGTTTCGGACAGGCTTGACGGCGCAGCGCCCGAGGGCGTGAGGCTCATACACCGCGCCTTTGAGGACGGCGACATAGAAAATAATTATTTTTTCGTCATAGCCGCCACGGACAACAGAGCCGTAAACCACAGGATATATGAACTCTGCGCCCAAAAAGATATACCCGTGAGCGTGTGCGACTGCCCCGAGGAGAGCACATTTTTCTTCCCGGCAGTCTGCAAAAATGACAGACTTTCCGTAGGCATAGTCTCCGACGGCAGTCATCATGAGCTTGTCAGCAAAACAGCGGAGAAAATAAGGAGTGTTATAAATTGACCCGACATATACGCATAGCGAGCAGAGAGAGCAGACTGGCAGTCATACAGAGCGAAATAATGGCTGAAAGCATAAAAAAGATGTTTCCCGATGTTACTGCGGAGATAGTAACCTTCAAGACTACGGGCGATATGATACTTGATAAGAGCCTTGACAGCATAGGCGGAAAGGGACTTTTTGTGAAGGAGCTGGATATGGCGCTTTTAAGGGGCGATGCCGATGTGAGCGTTCACAGCCTTAAGGATATGCCCATGGAAAGCGATGAAAGGCTCCCCGTAATAGCTTATTCAAAGAGAGCATTGCCCTTTGACGCTCTTGTTCTGCCAAAGGGAGAAGGGTCTGTAGATTTTTCAAAGCCCGTGGGCTGCTCGAGCAGGAGGCGCAGTATACAGCTTAAGCTCATATATCCCGAGGCGGATATAAAGTCTGTGAGAGGCAATGTGCTCACTCGGCTCGAAAAGCTTGACAGAGGCGAATATTCGGCGCTTGTGCTTGCCGCAGCGGGGCTTGAAAGGCTGGGGCTTGAAGATAGGATATCGCGCCTATTTTCGGCGGAGGAAATGCTTCCCGCCTCGGGACAGGGCATTATTGCCCTGCAGTGCCGCAGGGGCTTCGAATGGCTGGGCGCTGTGAATGACATAAGCTCCGAGATATGCGCCAAGGCGGAGAGAGCCTTCATAAAAAGGCTTGACGGGGGCTGTACTTCTCCCGCGGCAGCCTTCTGCACGGTCGAGGGCGAAAGCATTTTTGTAAGAGGAATGAATGTAAAGGACGGCAATATAGTGCGCTCCGAAATAAGGGCGGATAAAAACGAATGTGAAAAAGCGGGAATAATTCTTGCGGAAAGGTTGATGTGATGTCGGGAAAGGTAACTCTTTTGGGCGCGGGCACGGGCAGAGCGGGGCTTATGACGCTCGACGGATATTCTGCGCTTCGCAATGCGGATGTTGTGATATATGACAGACTTCTGGGCGAGGGCGTTGACGAGCTCATACCCGAGACCGCGGAAAAAATAGACGCGGGCAAAAACAGCGGAAATCACACTCTCCCTCAGCATGAAATAAACGAGCTTCTTATCTCAAAGGCGAGAGAGGGCAAAAATGTGGTGCGCCTTAAGGGCGGCGACGGTTATCTTTTCGGCAGAGGCGGAGAGGAAGCCGAGGCGCTTTGTGATGCGGGCATACCCTTCAGCGTCATATCGGGCGTAACCTCTGCCATATCGGCTCCCGCTTATGCGGGCATACCCGTAACGCACAGAGATCATTCATCCGCTCTGCATATAATGACGGGACACAATAGATCGGGAGATAAGCCCGATATCAATTTCAAAGCCTGCGCAGAGGCGGGAGGAACACTCGTCTTTCTCATGGGACTTAAAAATCTCGGCTGCATAGCCAAGGGTCTTATGGATGCGGGAATGTCAAGCAAAACTCCCTGCGCGGTGATAGAAAACGGAGCCTCCTCAATGCAGAAAAAGGTAATATCCGTGCTGGAGGACATAAGCCAAAAGGCAGAGCGCCTCAAAAGCCCCTGCGTGATAGTCGTGGGCGAGGTGTGCAGGCTTTCGGACAAGCTGGACACCTATTCGCGCCTTCCGCTAAAGGGCGTAAGAATAATAATAGCAAGACCCTATGACAGGTCGCGCGAGCTTGCCCAAGGATTGAGAGAAAACGGAGCGTATGTAAAAATAGCGCCCGGCATAAAAATAAACACAATATACACTCCCGTATGCGGAGAAATATTGAAGTGCGACACCGCGCTTTTCACAAGTCCCGCAGGCGTAAATTCGGCATTTGAGCTTATTTTCGGCGAGGATAGGGACACCAGGATACTGGGAGGCAAAACAGTAGGCGCGGTAGGCAAAAGGACGGCTTCGGAGCTTTTGAAATACGGCATAAAAGCCGACATCATACCCTCGGAGCACTCGGGCAGAGCGCTTGCCGAGGCGGTATATGAAAGAGGCTGTAAAAATATATTGCTTCTAGGCGCAGAAAAGGGCGCGGAGGGCATTACGGATTTTTTTGAAGGCAAAAATATAAAATATAAAAAATTGGCTGTATACAGCACCGAAATATTGAATGTAACGGGCGAAAGCGCGGATTATATCGTCTTTGCGAGTCCGTCCGAGGTAAGGGGATTTTCCCATAACGGAAAATCTCACACAGCGGTATGCATAGGCAAAACCACGCTTGCGGAGGCGGAAAAGCATGGCTTTGAATGTATAGCGTCCCAAACTGCCGACAGCGAGGGCATAATATCCGCAATATTAAATAACGAAAAGGAGAGAGCAAAGTAATATGGATATGACAGACAGACCCAGACGGCTCAGAAAAACACAGCTTCTAAGGGATATGACAGCCGAAACGCATATATCCGCAAACAGCCTTGTTTATCCCGTTTTTGTCATAGAGGGCGAAAATATAAGGGAGGAGATAAGCTCCATGCCCGGGCAGTACAGGCATAGCATAGACAGGCTTGGCGAGATACTTGAAAAAACAGTGGCTTCGGGCGTGCGCGCCGTGCTTCTTTTCGGCATACCCGCGCATAAGGACGAGCAGGGAAGCTCCGCGTGGGCAGAGGACGGCATCGTTCAGAGGGCGCTTGAATACGGCAAAAAAAATTATCCCGAACTGCTCTATATAACCGATGTGTGCATGTGCGAATATACCTCTCACGGGCATTGCGGTATACTCGAGGGGGACTGCGTACACAACGACAAAACGCTTGAAGTGCTTGCAAAGACCGCCGTTTCTCACGCAAGGGCAGGCGCGGATATGGTGGCGCCGTCCGATATGATGGACGGCAGGATAGGCTATATAAGAAGGGCGCTTGACAGAGAGGGCTTTTGCGACATACCCATAATGGCATATTCGGCAAAGTACGCTTCGGCTTTTTACGGTCCGTTCAGAACGGCTGCGGACTCCGCTCCCGCCTTCGGCGACAGGCGTTCCTATCAGATGGACTGCCGAAACATAAGAGAGGCGGTGTATGAAACGGAGCTGGACATAAAGGAGGGCGCGGATATAGTCATGGTAAAGCCTGCGCTTTCGTATCTGGATGTGGCGCGGGAGATAAGAAAACGCTTCGACAAGCCCCTTGCGCTCTACAGCGTGAGCGGAGAATATTCCATGATAAAGGCTGCCGCAAGCCTCGGCTATATAGATGAAGAAAGGATAATAAAGGAGACCGCGCTTTCTATGTTTAGGGCGGGCGCCGACATACTTATAACATATTTTGCCCACGAAATAGCGGGCTATATAGCGGAGGGAAGCATATGATGGATATTTCCGAGTCAAAAAGGCTTGCGGAGAGGTCGGCAAGGGTCATGCCCGGAGGCGTCAATTCTCCCGTGAGAGCGTTCAATGCCGTGGGAGGTACTCCCCGTTACATAAAAAAAGCCGAGGGTCGGTATCTCTATGATGAGGACAACAATAAATATATAGATTATATAGGCTCTTGGGGTCCCATGATACTGGGGCATAACGACAAAAGGGTGGTTTCTGCCGTAAAAAAGAGGATAGAAAGCGGTATGAGCTTCGGCGCCTCCACAAGGCTCGAAACGGATATGGCAGAGCTCATATGCTCCCTTGTGCCCTGTGTTGAGATGATAAGAATGGTAAATTCGGGCACGGAGGCGGTAATGAGCGCCGTAAGGACGGCAAGGGGCTTTACGGGCAGGGACAAGGTCATAAAGTTCGAGGGCTGTTATCACGGTCATGCCGACACCATGCTTATAAAGGCGGGCTCGGGCGCCATGACCTCGGGAGTTCCCAATTCTCTCGGAGTGCCTTCGGGCTGCGTGAGCGACACCCTCCTTGCCGTGTATAACGATGTAAAGAGCGTTGAAGACTTGTTTAAAGTATATAAAGACCAAATTGCCTGCGTCATAGTTGAGCCCGTCGCCGCAAATATGGGCGTGGTGCTGCCCGAAGATAATTTTCTTCAAAGCCTCAGAAGGCTTTGCGACGAAAACGGCGCTTTGCTCATTTTTGACGAGGTTATAACGGGTTTTCGCCTCGGCATAGCGGGGGCTTCGGGTTATTTCGGCATAAAGCCCGACCTTGTAACCTACGGCAAGATAATAGGCGGAGGTATGCCCGTGGGCGCATACGGAGGCAGAAGGGACGTTATGAGCGTTGTTTCGCCTCTGGGCGGAGTTTATCAGGCAGGCACATTGAGCGGAAACCCCGTTGCCATGCAGGCGGGCATAGCACAGCTTGAAATACTGCGGGACAACCCCGATATATACGATAATATAAACGCTCTCGGAGAGTATTTCAGAAGGGGCATAGAGGATATCATAGAGCGATATTCGGCGCCCTGCACCGTGAACGGCATAGGCTCTCTGCTTACGCTTTTCTTTACTTCCGAAAAGGTGAGAGATTACAATACCGCGGCATTGTCCGATACGGCTATTTTTGCGGACTATTTCAACTTTATGCTCGACAGGGGTAATTACTTCGGCGCAAGTCAGTTCGAGGCTGTGTTTGTCTCCTCGGCGCACACAAGAGAGGACATAGACAAAACGCTTTCGGACATGGAGGACTATTTCAAGGTAAGATAGGAGTTTGTTGAAATATGGATGTATATGAAAAATATGAAAAGCTAAAAAATTACATAAATGAGCTTGGGAGCGTTGCCGTCGCCTTTTCAAGCGGTGTGGACAGCACATTTCTTTTAAAGACGGCGCACGATGTTCTGGGCGACAAGGCTGTTGCCGTAACCGCCGTTTCAAGGCTTTTTCCCGCTGATGAGAGGGACGAGGCGCGAGCCTTCTGCAAGTCGGAGGGCATAAGGCACATTGTCTTTGACTTTGACGCAATGGCTGTTGAGGGCTTCGCGCAGAATCCCCCCGACAGGTGCTATATATGCAAAAAGGCGATATTCGGCAATATATTGAAAATAGCCGAAGAAAACGGCATAAGCTTTACTGCGGAGGGCACAAATATTGACGATGAGGGCGATTATCGCCCGGGGCTCGGGGCGATATCCGAGCTTGGCATAAAAAGCCCCCTGCGGTATGCGGGGCTTAATAAAGCCGACATAAGGAGGCTTTCTGCAGAGCTGGGACTTCCTACGGCAAACAAGCCGTCCTTTGCCTGCCTTGCCTCGCGCTTTGTATACGGCGAGGATATAACCAATGAAAGGCTTTCAATGGTCGAAAGGGCGGAAAAACTGCTTTTTTCCATGGGCTTCGGTCAGGCGAGAGTGCGTATGCACGGCAGAATGGCAAGAATAGAGCTTTTGCCCGAGGATATTGAAAAAGCCGTGCTGCCTGAAAACAGACAAAAAATAGCCGATGAGCTTGAAAAATACGGCTTTACATATGTTTCTCTTGACCTTAAGGGCTACAGAACGGGAAGTATGAACGAAGTGCTGGGAGGTAAAGATCTATGAAAAACGACAGCCGGAATACATGTCTTGAAATTATGCTTTGTATATTATTTTTTCCCTTTCTGGTCATATGGAAATTGATGAAAATGACAGACAGAAAGTAAAAAAATAAAAACAGCGCACTGTCATACGACAATGCGCTTTTTTATTATTCTATATCCATTACTATGGGGAGTATCATAGGGCTTCTCTTTGTCTTCTGCCACAGATAATCCCTGAGAGTGTCCTTTATGAGCGTCTTTATATACGCCCACTCGTTTATATTTCTTCTCTCGCACTTGTCGAGGGCTTCGTTTACCACAGCCTTAGCCTCGTCCATGAGCTCCTCGCTCTCTCTCACATATACAAAGCCTCTGGATATGATGTCGGGACCGCTCAATATCTCTCCCGTCGCCTTGTCCATAGCTACGACCACTATCATAAGTCCGTCCTGTGAAAGATGACGCCTGTCTCTTAAAACGATGTTGCCCACATCGCCCACTCCCAGACCGTCTACAAATATCTGTCCGCTTGGCACTGCGTTCTGTGTAAGCTTTGCGCTGTTCTTGCCAAGCTCCAGCATATCGCCGTTTGCCATTATGAACACATTGTCCTTATCCATGCCGAGCTCGCAGGCAATGTCCTTGTGAGTGCGGAGCATCTTGTATTCGCCGTGTATGGGCATGAGGAACTTGGGCTTTACAAGGGAGTGCATTATTTTTATCTCCTCCTGCCTCGCGTGTCCCGATACGTGCACGTCCATAAGACCGTCGTATATAACGTCCGCGCCCTTTTTAACAAGCTCGTTTATTACCTTGTATATGCTCTTTTCGTTTCCGGGTATGGGCGAAGCGGATATTATTATCCTGTCCGTGGACTTCACCTCTATCTGTCTGTGCTCTCCCAGAGCTATCCTAGAAAGCGCAGCCATTGTTTCGCCCTGCGAGCCCGTCGTTATTATCACAAGCTCGCCGTCGGAGTAATTCTTTGCCTCCTGAACGTCTATGAGCGTTGTCTTGGGTATGTCCAGATAGCCCAGCTCTCCCGCGGTCTTTACCACGTTTGTCATGCTCCTGCCTATCACGGCGACCTTTCTCTTGTGCTTCACGGCGGAGTTGACTATCTGCTGTATCCTGTCGATGTTGGATGAGAAGGTAGCCACCATTATTCGGCGTCCCTCGCTGTCGTTGAATATCCTGTCTATTATACCGCCCACGGAGCGCTCGCTCATGGTGTAGCCGGGGCGTTCCACATTGGTGCTCTCGCACATGAGAAGGAGCACGCCCTTTTTTCCAAGCTCCGCAAAGCGCTGAAGGTCTATCATGTCTCCCTGTATGGGAGTGAAGTCTATCTTGAAGTCGCCCGTATGCACCACAACGCCCACGGGTGTGGTGATGGCAAGCGCCGCGCTGTCGGCTATGGAATGTGTGGAGCGTATAAATTCCACCTTAAAATTTTTGCCGAGCTTTATGACATCGCCCGCATTCACGCTGTTTCTCTCAACGCTGTTTAAAATATTGTGCTCTCTAAGCTTAGTTTCCACAAGCCCTATTGTAAGCTTTGTGCCATATATAGGCACATTCAGCTCCTTAAGGAAATAGGGCAGGGAGCCTATATGATCCTCGTGGCCGTGAGTGAGCACCACAGCGAGCACCTTCTCTTTGTTCTTGGTAAGATAAGAAAAATCAGGAATTACCAAGTCGATACCAAGCATATCGTCCTCGGGAAAGGCAACTCCGCAGTCAACTATGAGTATTTCGTTTTCGTACTCAAATGCCGTGATGTTCTTGCCTATCTCGTGAAGTCCGCCCAGAGGTATGACCTTCAGCTTTGAGGTCTCCTTGGCGGATTTTTTGGACACATTCTTCTTTTCGCCCTGTTTCTTTGCGTTTTGCTGCTGCTTCATCTCCGCCAGCAGAGCGTCAAAGTTGTTCTCCGAAGAATGCTTCGCATTATTTCTGAATTTTCTGGTATACAAAATTCCACCTCCATATTTTTATTATGTATTTGTCCGTTCATTATTTATCGCACAACAATAACAAGACCCCGAACGGTCTTGTCAAAAATAAGTTTCTTGTCAAAGCTTCATTTCGTATTCTGCGTCCTCGTTTTGAAGCATAATAAGAACCCTGTTGTATTCCGCGTCGTCCTCAACGGGTTCGTAGGTACATTCGTCATCTCCCGAAGCCACTTCCTTGAAAATAAACGCCTCGGGCTCGTCCTTGTCAAAGTCCTCCGCCTTCACAAGCAGGAGATATCTCTGATTTTCAATATCTATGCCGTCCATAACAAAGAAATCCGTTTCCTTGCCGTCCTCGTCGGTCATTGAAACCATGTCGAAGGTTTCCTCTTGGTCTCCGAATAAATTAAGCTCGTCTATATTAAGCTTGTCATCACTCATACTTTACTCCTTATCGTTTGACGCATAGTCAAGATAGCCCTGAAGTATATAAACCGCAGCCATCTTGTCTATGACCTGTTTTCTTTTTGCTCTGGACACATCCGCTTCAATAAGCGACCTTTCCGCAGCCACCGTTGAAAGCCTCTCGTCCCACATCACAACGGGCAGTCCAAGCTCTTTTTTAATGCGCTTTTTAAAGGCTATGGTCTTTTTTGCTCTCTCTCCTGCACTGTTGTCCATATTTTTGGGAAAGCCCAGCACAATTTTCTCCACATTGTATTCCTCGCATATGCCCTTCAAGCGCTCTATGCTCTTTTTTAAGTTGTTCTCCTCGCTCCGCCTTATTATTTCAACGCCTTGGGCGCTCCAGCCCATAGGGTCGCTCACTGCAACGCCGATGGTGGCAGAGCCGAAATCCAAACCCAGTATACGCATATTTTGTACCGTTTTTACATCGTAAATACTATGCTTTACAGATTATTCTGAATGTAGTAGTTTACAATTTCCTCAAGAAGCTCGTCCTGCTCTATGCGGGATACCTTCTTTCTGGCGTCCTTGTAGCTTGTGATGTATGTAGGGTCGCCCGATATGATATAGCCCACAAACTGATTGACGGGGTTGTAGCCCTTTTCCTTCATTGCGTCGTATGCCTCGGCTATCACCTTGTTTATGGCTGAGCGCTCGACTACCGCCTCATCGCTGATAACGACATCCTTAAGAGCATCTTTAAGGTTGCTTATCTTTTGAGTTTCAGAAAAATTATTACTCATAATACACACCTCCTGTTTTAAAAGTAGGTTTTCTCCGTTCAACACTATTCTATTTTATTGTACTACACAATCGCCGATTTTGCAACTTAAATATTTATTAACTTTATGACAATGTTCAACAAAAAAATATATTGCACAAAAAATATGGTTTATACCGCAGTAAAACAATAAAGACCGCTGATATAGCGGTCTTTGCTGTTTAAATCATAAATTCTGAAGCATTCTCTTTACTATCTCGCTCACGAGCTTATTGTCAGCCTTGCCTTTTGTTTCGGCTGTAACTGCGCCCATCACCTTGCCCATGTCTCTCATGGTTGAGGCGCCTGTCTTTTCTATGGCTTTGTTAACGATGCTTTCAATCTCTGCTTCCGATAACTGCTCGGGAAGGTAAGCCTTCAGAAGCTCAATTTTTCTGTTCGCTTCGTCCACAAGGTCCTGACGCTCCGCTCTTTTAAAATCGGGCAGTACGTCGTTTATCTTTTTTATTTCCTTTGAAATAACGGACAAAACGCTGTCGTCGTCAAGCTCGTCTATTTTGCTGTCCTTTTCGATCTGGAGAACGCCGGCGCGCACTATCTGGATAATTTCTTTCCTAACGGTGTCCTTTTCCTTCATTGCCGCCTTCAGGTCATTAAAAAGCTGTTCCTTTAATGACATTTTGCTCACTGTCCTTCTGTGTAAAATGTAAATTAGTTGTACTTACGCTTTCTTGCAGCCTCAGACTTCTTTTTACGCCTTACACTGGGCTTGTCATAGTGTTCTCTTTTTCTTATCTCGCCCATGATACCTGCTTTTGCACAGTTTCTTTTAAAACGGCGAAGAGCGCTATCTAATGACTCGTTTTCCTTAACTCTGACCTCAGACATTATTTCTTCCCTCCCTCCGGTTACATCAATCCTGTATAATCATTAAACTATACACTACAAAATTATACACAATTTTTTGGATATAGTCAACCTTAAAATTAATATTTTTTTAATTTTTGTGTAATTTTTATCCTATGCCTGCTCCCGAAGCAGCCTTAAAAGGTCGTTTTCCGTAAATTCGTAGTCCTTGTTGCAGAAGTGGCAGTGCAGAGTAGCCTTGCCGTCCTCCTCTATTATCCTCGCTATCTCCTTTTTTCCGAGTGAAATAAGGGCTTTTTCGACCCTCTGCCTTGAGCAGCTGCAGTAGTATTCCACGGGTATTTTGTCAAGTATATTGGGGTTCATGTCCCCTATGAGGTAGTCGGTTATGTCCTCGGGAGTCATGCCCTTTTCGAGCATTGTCGTAACGGGCTCCATTTCGTTCAGCTTTATTTCAAGCGAAAATATGTCGTCCTCGGTCGCCTCGGGCATAAGCTGAATTATAAAGCCTCCCGCCTGCTTTATGCTGTAGTCCCTGTCCACAAGCACGCCAAGAGCCACGGCGGACGGCGTCTGCTCTGACTTTGCAAAGTAATAAGTCAGATCCTCGGCTATTTCGCCCGTCTGTATGGGTATCTGTCCAATATACGGCTCTTTTAAGCCCATATCCTTCATAACGGTCAGCGTGCCTTTGCCTACCGCCGCGCCCACATCCAGCTTTCCGTCGGGCTTGAGGGGCAGATCGACCTGCGGCTCTCCCGCATAGCCCTTTACTCTCGCCCTGCTGTCCGCAGTTACCGTTATTATGCCCGCGGGTCCGTCGCCCTTGAATTGAAGCGTCAGAAGGTCGTCCTCGCCCTTGAGCATAGAGCCCATCATGGCTGCGCCCGTGAGCGCTCTGCCAAGAGCCGCCGATATAACGGGCGATGTCCTGTGATACTCAAAAGCCTTCTGAACGGTATCTTTTGTGGTAGCCACAAAAAGCCTCACGGCGCCGTTTCCCGCCGTCGCTCTCAATATATAGTCCATTTTGTTCCTTCCTTTCGTTAAGCGATCATATTCTTTTTTTATTTACTTCCCTTGCCACAAAGAATACCCTTGTGCTTCTGTTTGTGGGTTTGTGAAATGTAAGCTCGTCGTACACGGCTTCAAACTTAAGCCCCGCTTTTTCAAGCAATTCTGTTACAGCTTCTATGTCATAGCCCCTTTCATAGTGGAGCTCCTCGTGTCTTTCATATAGCCCATTGCCGTTTTTTATGAAAAAATTGGTGTAAAACTCGTTTATATCAAGCTTTTCGTCATAGTAATTTTCGCAGGTATATGCCGAGTTCTCGTCGGTCTCGCAGAAGCTCCCGCTGCCTATCACATCTCTTAGCTTGTGTATTGTGTTCATATCGAACACAAACAGTCCGCCGGGCTCCAGATAGTTGTTCACGAGCCTGAAAACCTCGCAGAGCTCCTCGGGCTCGGTTATATAGTTGAGGCTGTCGCAGGTGGAAATGACTGCGTCTACCGTGCCGTAGAGCTCAAATTCCCGCATATCCTGCTCGAGATAGAGTATGTCAAGCCCCTTTTCGGACGCCTTTTCCTGCGCTATGGCGAGCATCTCCTCCGAGTTGTCTATGCCTATCATGTCAAAGCCGTTTTCGGCAAGCCTCTGCGTCATATTGCCCGTTCCGCAGCCCAAGTCGGCAATTATGTTAGTGTTGTTTGCAAGACCGTGTTTTTTGAAGATCTCTTTAATGTATTCTGTCCATCCGTCATATGGAGTATCCTCCATAAACCTGTCGTAGACCAGAGCAAAAGTTTCGTATGCCATTTTTAAAATTCACCTATTTTCCCAATATCCATAGCTGTAGCACCGCAAGCACTTCCCTAAGATAGCAGGGCACTATCGATGTGATGGATGTGGGTGCGTTGTACGCCCGCGCGTCAAGTCCGTTGAGCTTTGCCAGCTCTCCCGCCCTGTAGGAATGAAAGCTGTTTGTTATGTATGCCGTTTTATAGCCGCTGCCGAGCCTTTTATCCAGTATTTCCTTTGAAAGCTTGAAGTTTTCGTTTGTGGAGGTCGCCTTGTCCTCCATAATTATGCTTTCGCCGGGTATTCCTCTTTCCGTCAGATAGTCGTACATAGCCTTTGCTTCCGTAATGTCCTCCTGCGGACCCTGTCCTCCGCTTACTATTATGAGGGCGTCGCTGTTGTTATTGTAATATTCTATTGCCTTTTCCAAGCGCCTTGCAAGCGTGAGCGTGGGCGCCGTTCCCATCACACCGCAGCCCAGAACTATCACGGCGTCCTCCGTACAGTCCGCCTTGTTTGTCTGCGGTATCAGCGCTATAACGGCTGTCATCACGGCAAAGAATAACGCCGCAAGCAGGGCAATGCCCTTGCATATCTTTACAGCGGTATTGTCGGGCACGTTGAACCATAGCGCCATAGCCAGTCCCATTAAAATAGTGATAAGCTTTCCCAGCGCAAAATTGGCTGCCAAACAGGAAAGAAGCATAAATATAAGTATCATTATGCCTGCCGCAGTTACAAAATATCGCATAAATTTCATAAAATCACCTTTATTGAAGTATATCCTTGTCAATTCTTGATTAATTCTAACTCCGGCTGCTTTTTGTTTTTTTAACTCTTAATATCTGTAATTACCCGGTAGGCTTAATGTTCGGATAACAGTAAGGTTTGCTGTTTTAAAGTACACCAAATACAGAATTTACTATTCCCGACGGTCTTCCGAGCATATTCTTTGATATAGCTTCTTTATCTGTTAAATATACATACATTGTGTCGTCATCCGATTTTATACCCCAAGCATCAACATGAGAGCTGTCGTTGTATCTTTTGATTATATAAAGTCTTATGCCAAAGGAAACAATAATATTGTTTTTGGAAAAATCTATATCGGAACAATCAATTTGTGATAAATCAATATTTAATTCGTTGTCTGTTAAATCCTCTTCGCCTTCAATCAAAATCCATGTGGGATAATACAAATATTTATTGTCTAATAAATCAACATATGCAGCTGAATTATATTTTAATTTTTCTGTAAGCTTGAAATGAATATAATTATTATAACAAAAATAATTCCAAAGCAGTATAAAAATAATTATTATTGATATCAGTAAAAATAATAATTTTATAATAAAAGATTTATGCCATTTTTTCGGGGTGTTCATTGAAAACATCCTTCCTGCTGTTATATATACTTAAAATCTCACTTTGAATATTATATATAATTTTCCTGAAGCTTTAATATAAATATACAATAATAAAACACAAAAGACAAGAGCTTTGCGGTATTTGTAATATATTTTTATGAAAAATCGGACGCACCGTGCGGCGTGCAGAAAAAGGTAGTGCTGAATATGAAGTTTGGGTAAAACTCCCCCAACCTAGCCCCAAAAGCGGGCGTGCCTTGGTTGTATGGGCGAGCAGTTTTGCGAAGCAAAACGACCAGCCAATGCACGCCCGCCCCTCAGTCAACTCTGCGAGTTGACAGCTCCCCTGCAAGGGGAGCCAAGAGGCAAGGGTTAACATCAAACTCTCGGCTCCACCTTCGGGGGAGCTGTCGCGTAGCGACTGAGGGGGGATAAACTGCACAAAAATCCCCTCCTCAAATTATGCAAGGTGTAAAAATTTAACTTCATTACATTAAAATTTATTTTTTAATCTTGCTAAGCTCGTAAAAAAGTG
>CANRNM010000012.1 GCA_947631975.1 uncultured Clostridia bacterium | reverse complement strand
CAAACCGGCAGTATATCTACCGTTGGAAGCGCAGATACGACGGCAAGCCAAGCGGAGACATAGACGCAAGCATTGTAACAACACATATGATGCTCGCTGCGCAGTCGCTCGGCATAGGCTCAACATGGGTAATGCATTTTGACCCCGAAAAAATGAGAAAGACATTCAATGTGCCCGAGGATATAGAAATGACTGCCCTGCTCGTGATGGGCTATCCCCACGATGAGGCGGAGCCCTATGAAGGACATAGTGTATTCAGGGACATGGATGAAGTTGTGAAGTATGATAGTTTTTAGGTTTGTTAAGGGCGTGCATTGCACGCCCTTACATAATAAATGATATAAAAAAATTTCAGTTGTTTTTTTTAAACAAAAAATTGTAAAATTTATAAAAAAGTAAAAATCATTTACTTGTTTACCTTTTTCCTCCAGCCGAGTTTATTCTCCTGTCTATTCCTAGCTATAGCAAGGCTATCCTCGGGTACATTCTTTGTGATGGTAGAGCCTGCGGCGGTATACGCTCTGTCGCCCACCTCAACGGGAGCCACCAGATTGGTATTGCATCCTATGAACACTCCGTCGCCTATCTTGCACCTATACTTATTCTTTCCGTCATAGTTCACGGTTACCGTGCCGCAGCCGAAGTTAACGCACTTGCCCACATCGGAATCGCCCACATATGTGAGGTGGCTCACCTTTGTGCCGTCGTCTATGGCGGAATTCTTTATCTCCACAAAGTCTCCTATGCGGCAGTGCTCGCCCACCTCGCTGTTGGGTCTTAAATAAGCGAAGGGTCCTACCGTTGTAAAGCTCTTTACCTTGGCGTCTATGAGCACGCTCATCTGCACGGTAACGCAGTCGTCTACCGTAGAGGAGGTCATCCTTGTGTTGGGACCTATTATACAGCTCTTGCCTATGGTCGTTCTGCCCTCAAGCATACAGCCGGGATAAATTATAGTGTCCGCGCCTATTTTTACATCCTTGCCTATATAGGTATTTGCGGGGTCTGTTATGGTAACTCCGTCAAGCATAAGCCTTGTGTTTATCCTCTCGCGCATGGCGGCTATAGCCTGCGAGAGATGGAGCTTTGAATTGACGCCCATAAACTCCCTGTCGTCCTCGGCAGTCATTATGCCGACCCTTCCGCCGTCGTTCTTTATTATTTCGAGAGTATCCGTGAGGTAATACTCGCCTTGCGAATTGTTGTTGCCAAGCTTTTCAAAGGCGCTGTTGAGCGCATCCGCCTTGAAAATATAAACTCCCGTATTTACTTCCTTCACCTTAGCCTGCTCGGGCGTGGCGTCCTTCTGCTCCACTATCCTTGAAAAGCCGTCGTTCTCTCTTATTATCCTGCCGTAGCCCGTGGGGTCGTCCGCAAGCATTGAAACCACCGTAACGCTGTTTTTCTGCTGTTCGTGAGCATCGCAGAGCTTGCCTATGGTCTCTGCCGTTATAAGCGGAGTGTCTCCGCAGAGCACAAGTATATTTCCGTCCTTTATAAAGTCGCCCGCCTGCATAACGGCGTGTCCCGTGCCGAGCTGTTCCTTCTGCACGGCAAATACTATGTTGTCGTACATATCCTTTATGGTGTTTTTTACCATGGCGGACTGATGACCGACTACAACGCATATTTCCTTTGCGCCCGCTTCCTTTGAAGCCTCTATAACATAGCCCACCATTGTTTTATCGAGCACTCTGTGCAGCACCTTCGGCACCTCCGACTTCATTCTGGTGCCCTGTCCCGCAGCAAGTATAACTACCTTTAAGTTGTCCATATTTCCACCTCTGAGTTAAAAATAAATTTGGCAATACTGCCTTTTATATACTTATTATAATATCATTTTTTTTAAATTGCAATATAAAGTTGAAAAAGCGGGAACGGCTTTTGCCGTTCCCGCAGTAAAAATTGTTTTATCTCTTAATTGTAATTCTGAAGCTATCCTCGTCGCGTTCCTTATTTTCGTCCTCGGCTATGACCGTGAAGCTCTGGCGGGTATCCGTATCTATGGGCGAGAAGTTGATGTTCCAGATATAATCCGTATCGTCTATATCGTCGGGTTCCTTATATATCTTGGAAACCTGCGTACCTCTGGAGGTCTCTACCCATACTCTGTATGCGGAATTGGATGTGCGCACGGTAAGATTTACATCGTCGTTATATCCTATCTCGTCTTCCTCAACATCCACATCTCTTACTTCGATTTCTTCCTCGGCATCGCCCGTGATTTTGAACATAGCTCTGTCGAAATCATCGTTGTCGTCATATACCGTTATATAATAGTCGGCATTTATATCGTTGACCTCAAATTCAACGCTATGCGTCTTGTCGGTCGATGAAGAAGAGCTTACCTTCTCGTCATATACGGAGCCGGAGGTGCCTCTGGATATCCTTATCCTGCTTACACAGCCCGTTGTGGTGAAGTTGAACTTAGCCGTTTCGCCCTCTATTATAGAGTTTGTTTTCTGCTCTATTTCAAGCACTGCGGGTTCACTCTTGCTTACGGAACGACCCTCGAGCGAGAATGTATCGGATACGGACTCCTCGTCGTCGTTGTAAGCGTAGAGCTTGAACTTCATGTTGCCCGTGTGCTTAACGGTGAAGTTGAACTCCCAGTAATAATATGAGCTATATTTCTCGGCAGTTGAATGTGTGACCTGTCCGTCGCCCTGATCCTGGTCCTCAGTACAGAGCTCAAGATAATCCACATCCGTGCTGGTCTTTACATAAAGTGTGGTGGAGTAGCCCTTATAAGCGTAGTCGTTATTGAGCCACATATCTATTATTTCAAGGTCGTCGGAACCGCTTTCCTTGTACTTATCGTCTACGGAAACATCCAGCTCCTCGTACTCGCTTTCATAAGCTCCGTCAACATAGAGCTGAACGCGGATATACCAGTCGCCCTCCTCCGTCATCTTTATGGAGCAGTTGAAGGTTCTGTTGCCGTCCTTGTCCTCGTCGTAATCGCTTGCTACGGTCGATTTCTTGTCGGCTTCGGATGTGAGCTTAACTCTCTTTACATCCGATGTGGTCTTGACCTTTACTCTTGCGTTTGTATTGGTCTTTATTTCATCCGATGAAAGCTTGCAGCTTAACATATAGTCCGACTTGTAGTCATCGTCGTCCTTATCCTTGCTCGAAGAGCTCTTGCCGCTTGATACCATGAAGCTTACGTTCCTTGCGGCTGTAACATTCTCGTTGAAGGATGTGCCTATGCCGGGAACAGCCTTAAGCGTTATCATTATGTCCTTGCCCGTGGTGTTCTCGCACTTATAGTCGGTCTTGAATGTCCTGGTGCCGTCGGAATTGTCGGTATACTGAGTCAGGCTTGCCGCTTCCTTGCTGTCGGCGGTGTTCACAAGCTTAAGGCTCGTTGCCGCATTTGTGCAGACAGCCGTTATGGATATGGTGTCGCCGTCCGTTATGCCCTGTATCTTGGAAGCCTCAACGCTGTTTACAACGGCATCGTTCACATTTGCGGAGGGCTGAGCCGTGCCTGTCTGATTGGTTGTGATATGTACGCTTCTTGTGGGATTGTCCCATGTTACTGTAGCGCCTATGGACTCGGCTATCATTCTTATGGGCATAAGTATCCTGTTGTTGGCGTTTATGGACGGGGTGTCAAATGTAACAGCCTCGCCGTTTACATAAACTATCTTTGAACGCATGGTGTGCGCTATTGTTATTCCGTCTCTTGTGAGAGTCATTGTTTCCGTTCTTGAATTCCAGTCTATCTGAAGTCCCAGAGCCTCGCAGGTCTTTCTTACGGGAACATATGTCCTGTTGTTCATGATCTGAGGTCTTGCGTCGGTCGTGGGAAAATCAATAGTCTGATTGTTGAGGTATACCGCCACATATTCCACCGCGCTTACATTCACGGGAAATACGATAACGGATATGAGCATTAAAATTGCCGTCAATATTCCTGTTATTCTTTTCATCGTGTACCACCTTTCTTTTTTTAGTATACTTTGTTAATTTTAGTATAACAGACTGTGCGTCATTATGCAAATAACAAATCTTTACAGTTTTGTTGCAGTTATAATACGGCAGGATCATTTTCAAATGCCGTACTGCCTTCTGTATTCCTTCATGGCTTCGAGGTATTCCCTGCCTTCTATCGTGCCGTCCTCTATGCACTCTATTATGTCGCATACGGTTACTATGGGATATACCTTTATGCCGAACTCGTCGTATACCTCCTGCACGGCAGACCTTTCGCCCTTGCCCTTCTCCATTCTGTCAACGGATATTATAACGCACTCCACATTTACATCGGCTGCGTTTTTGAGTATGGGCAGAGTCTCCCTTATGGCTGTACCCGCTGTTATTACATCCTCTATTATAGCCACCTTGTCGCCGTCCTGCAGCTTATGTCCCACTATCACTCCGCCTTCGCCGTGGTCCTTGGCTTCCTTTCTGTTGAAGGCGTAGTTCACGGATCTTCCCGTGTCGTTATAAAGCGCTATAGCCGCCGAGACGGCAAGGGGTATGCCCTTATAGGCGGGACCGAAAAATACATCCGCGTCCACATTGTTCTCCTTTATGCACCGAGCGTAGAAGCTTCCGAGCTTGGCAATGTGCTCGCCCGTCTTGTAATTGCCCGTGTTTATGAAGTAGGGCGCCTTCCTTCCGCTCTTGAGCGTGAACTCTCCGAAGGTGAGCACTCCCGCCTCGCACATAAACTTTATAAATTCCTTTTTGTAGCTCATAATTTCTCTCCTTTTCTATTTTTCATGTCAAATAAATATTACCATATTTCCGAGCATAATTCAATAAAAAGATAGTCGGTCCGGGTCATGTTAATATTTTATGCAGAAATAAAAGCTTAAACGCTTGATTTTAGCTGCATTAAAAATAATAAAATATAGCATTTGGGGACAGTCCCTGTGCTTGCTTTCATTTTTGTTGTATTACATCTTATACATCACCGTTCAAGCCTGCTTTTGTCCACTTTAGGGACAGTCCCCGTTGCCGCTAAATAGGGGCTGTGGGGGACTGTCCCGAAAGGCAATGTTGTCTGTTCTCTGTTGCGATATCATTTTTAATATGAGCAGTCAATAAGCTTTATACACTGCGGGACTGTCCCCAACCTAAAAATAAAGCTCTATAATTATAAAATACCTTACTCCGCTTTCCTCTCTATATTCTTAATATTCTTTTCCACCTTTGCCCGCGGGAGCATGACCGAATGTCCGCAGCCGCAGCACACCATTCTTATATCCGCGCCTATACGCATTATCTTCCACTGCTTCGAGCCGCAGGGGTGCTGCTTTTTCATTGTTACTATGTCGCCTATTTGTATGTCCATATATACGCCTCCTCAAAAATCGTCTTATTAATTGATTATAAATGAAATTTGAGTTTTTTTCAATAGCTTTGGGCTCTTAACTCAAAATTCCTATTGTTATTGACGGCAAAATAGTTTATAATTATATAGTATAACAACGAGCAAAGGACAAGTATATATGAAAGACTATCTGCTGGTGGACGGCTACAACATAATATTTGCGTGGAAGGAGCTCTCGGAGCTTGCAAAGGACGACATAGAGGCTGCAAAGAGCAGTCTTGTAACACAGCTTTGCAATTATCAGGGCATCAAAAAAATGAACCTTATACTCGTATTCGACGCTTACAGAGTGGAGGGCGGAGAAGGCTCCGTTGTGAAGGAGGGCGGAATATATGTAGTCCACACAAGGGAAGCCGAGACCGCCGACCAATACATAGAAAAAACCACTCACGAGCTTATAAAAAACTGCAATGTTACGGTAGCCACATCCGACGGACTGGAGCAGGTGATAATAGTCTCGCAGGGGGCTCTGCGCATGTCGGCAAGAGACCTCTACAGAGAGGTGAACGCGGGCAGAAAAATGATAGACGAAAAAATAGAACAGATAAAGCCCGTAAAGAACAATATGCTTATCGACAATCTTGACAGCGAGGCTGCGGATTTTCTGGAAAAGCTCAGACTTAAGAGGTGATAACGATGGAACGCTATGAGGCTTTAAGCTACGACGAGCTTGTAAACCTTGTGCAGAAAAATAACGATACTCTCGCGCTTGAATATCTCTTGAATCACAAGTGCAAGGCGCTCATAAGAAAGAGGACGAGGGGATATTTCATATTCGGCGCAGACGAGGAGGATGTGATACAGGAGGGAATAGTCGGGCTTTACAAAGCCATACGCGACTACCGCCCCGAGAGGGAGGCAAGCTTTGTGTCATTTGCAGAGCTTTGCATAAACCGCCAGATAATAAGCGCCATAAAGGCGGCTTCAAGGCAGAAGCACATACCGCTCAACACCTCCGTATCCATAGACAGCCCCATAACAAACGGCGACGAGGAATATACATATCTCGACCTTTTAAGCAAGGCGGGAGGAAACCCCGAGGAGGTAATAATAGGGCGCGAAAACCTGAAGGCTCTCGAAAGGGAAATACTAAAAAGCCTGAGCCGAATGGAGCAGGAGGTGCTTAATTATTATCTAAGGGGCAGAAGCTACACACAGATAGCAAGGCTTATGAATAAGGACGAAAAAAGCATAGACAACGCCCTGCAGAGGATAAAGAAAAAGGTCTCCGCCATAGTGAGCAGAAAAAGCGCGGAGTAGATAATATTTTTTATACAGAACAAACCGAAATTATTGCATAACGCGCATTTTTATGATAAAATTTATACAGAGCTAAGCAAAAAAGAAAAGGAGGTTTTTTTATGAATATGACGCTGTTATGGCTCGTTCTTGCCATAGCGCTCTTTATAATAGAGGGCGCGACGGTCGGAATGGTGTGTATGTGGTTCGGCATAGGCGCCGTGGTTTCGATGCTTGTATCGCTTGCAACGGACAACATATACATACAATGGCTTGTATTCATTGTTGTTTCGCTTGTGATGCTTGCGCTTTTAAGACCCATGGCAAAGAAAGCCATGCATTCGCACATAGAGCGTACAAACGCAGGCTCTATGATAGGCAAAATGGCGGTTCTCACGCAGAGCATAGGCGAAAACAGTCCGGGCAGGCTGAAATACGGCGATGTAAGCTGGATAGCCGTAACGGATAACGGAGATACTATAGAAAAGGGAGAAAAGGTAAACATTGTTTCAATAGAGGGCAACAAGCTTGTTGTCAGCAGAGCATGAGGAGGTTTATATAATGTTCATTATTATACTTATAGTCATTGCGATAGCCGTTGCAGGCTCGTGCATAAAGATAGTGCCCCAGGCAAGGGCTTATGTTGTGGAATTTCTGGGAGCCTACAAGGCTACATGGCACACGGGAATTTATTTCAAGATACCGTTTTTTGAGAGGATAGCGAGAAATGTCAACCTGAAGGAGCAGGTGATAGATTTCCCGCCCCAGCCCGTTATAACAAAGGATAATGTTACAATGCAGATAGACACTGTAATATTTTTCCAGATAACGGACCCCAAGCTCTACTGCTACGGCGTTGAAAATCCCATAAGCGCCATTGAGAACCTCACCTCCACAACGCTAAGAAACATCATAGGCGACATGGAGCTGGACGAAACGCTCACATCAAGAGAGACCATAAACACAAAAATGGGCACTTCGCTTGACGAGGCTACAGACCCTTGGGGCATAAAGGTGAACAGAGTGGAGCTCAAGAACATTATGCCTCCCGCCGCAATACAGGAGTCCATGGAAAAGCAGATGAAGGCGGAGAGAGAAAGGCGCGAGGCTATACTTATTGCCGAGGGCGAAAAGAAGTCCACAATACTTGTGGCAGAGGGTAAAAAGCAGTCCGCAATACTCGAGGCGGAGGCTGAAAAGCAGGCGGCAATATTGAGGGCAGAAGCCGAGAAGGAAAGAAAGATAAGAGAAGCGGAAGGTCAGGCGGAAGCCATAAGGAAGGTCCAGGAGGCTACCGCGCAGGGTATTGAAATGCTCAAGGCGGCAGGCGCAGACGAGAGCGTGCTCACATTAAAGAGCTTCGAGGCGCTCGGAAAGCTTGCAGAGGGTCAGGCAACAAAGATAGTTGTGCCCACGGATATACAGGGCATAGCGGGACTTGCCACCACATTGAAGGAAGTAATGAGCGATAAATAAAGGAATAGTGAAGTAAAGAAAATGAAGCGGACGCATGGCGTCCGCTTTTTTTGTTGGGTTGGGGAAGCAGTCCCCGTTCCCGCGGCGTATTCGGGGACTGTCTCGAAATGCTATCCCCCTCATCATTCACCCCTCGGCGAACTCGGCGAACTCCCGCAGTTTATCGCAGAGGGCGGTATAGCGGAGGACCTCCCTATTATTATCCACCATTCTCTGCACAGTGGTTTCAAGTCCCGCTATGACGGCAAGCTCCCTTGCCCTAGTCAGTCCCGTGTAGAGCAGATTTCGGCTCATGAGCATATCGGGTCCGTTAAGCAGGGGCATAACCACAGCCTTATATTCGCTGCCTTGGCTCTTATGAATGGTAACGGCGTAGCTTAGGTCTATTTCGTCCATTTGGCTGAAGTCATAGCGCACGGTCTTATTGTCGTCAAAAACCACCTCGACATACTCATTGTCGGAGTCTATAAAGCTTATAATGCCCTCGTCGCCGTTGAAAACGCCCACGCCGTCCTCTATCACCCTGCCTTGGCGCACTATTTTCCACTCGGCATTGTAGTTATTTTTTATCTGCATGACCTTGTCGCCCTCGCGGAACTTGACTCCGCGGAACTCCCTTTCCCTCTTTTGGTGAGATGGCGGATTGAGCGCCTGCTGCAGGAGAGTATTAAGCGCCGTAACGCCAAGGGGCGACTTGCGCATGGGCGTGAGCACCTGTATATCCCGCAGAGGGTCGCAGCCCAGATATTTGGGCAGTCTTGTGGAAACAAGGCTTACTATGAGCGCGGAAAGCTCCTGCGCGCTTGTCCTGCGCATGAAGAAAAAGTCCTTGTCCTTCTGCTTGAGGTCGGGATATTCTCCCCTGTTTATGAGGTGGGCATTCGTAACAATGGCGCTCTCGCGCGCCTGTCTGAATATCTCGTTGAGCCTGCACACCTTTATGACGCCCGAATTGATAATATCCCTGAGCACATTGCCGGGACCCACGGAGGGCAGCTGATTACTGTCGCCCACGAGAATGAGCCTTGCGCCCTGCGGTATCGCTTTTAAAAGCGAATGAATGAGCAATATGTCTATCATGGAGCTTTCGTCTATTATTATGACATCGGCTTCAATGGGGTTGTCCTCGTTTTTGTCGAAGGTCTGATTGCGCGCGTCCTCCTCCACAAAGCCTATGCCGAGAAGCCTGTGTATGGTGCTTGCGCTGTGTCCCGTAGCCTCCTCCATTCGCTTGGCTGCGCGTCCCGTGGGAGCGGCAAGCTCTATCTCCAGCCCCTCCGCCTCGCAGAGCTTTATTATGGCGTTTATGATGGTGGTCTTGCCCGTGCCGGGACCTCCCGTTATAACAAGGGCTCCGTTTTCCATGGCGGAAATTATGGCGGAGCGCTGCTGGGGCGCAAAGCTTATGCCCTCGGCGCTCTCCAGAGCGTCTATGGCGTCGTCGTAGTCGTTTTTTATATCGGGCAAAGCGGAGCTCAATTCATAGAGCTTTCTTGCGGTGTAGCCCTCGGCATAGAAAAAGTAATTGAGATACACCCTCTCGCTCTCGTCCTTGCGGTCTATCCAAAGCTGACCGCCTATGTGCATTGCCGTAAGCTCGTTGGAGATATGCTCCGGGTCTATCATAAGAAGCCCTGCCGTTTCCCTTACAAGCTCATCCTTGGGCATATACACATGGCCGTTATTGGCGGAAAAATTGAGCGCATATTTCACTCCCGCCCTTATTCTGTAGGGCGAGGTCTTGGATATGCCCACATTTTCGGCTATCCTGTCCGCTATTTTGAAGCCTATGCCGAATATATCCTCGGCAAGGGAATAGGGATTTTTGGTAACGACCTCTATTGTCCTGTCCTTATAGCGTTTGTATATCCTCACGGCGTAGGAGGGCGTGATGCCGTATTCGCCAAGGAAAAGAAGCGCGTGCCTCTCCTCGGCTTTTTCTCTGTACATCTCGCCTATCGCCATGGCTCTTTCACGGCTTATGCCCTTTATCTCGGCGAGCCTCTCGGGCTCCTTCTCCATTATTTCAAGAGTGCTTCTGCCGAATTTATCCACTATCCTCTTGGCAAATCTTGCGCCTATGCCCTTTATGACGCCGCTCGAAAGATAGAGCTGTATAGCCTTTTCGGTGCGGGGCTCCGTTTTTTCGCACATTTCAATGTTTATCTGCATGCCGTAAAAGGGATGCATGACGACATTTCCCGTAACTCTCACGGTCTCCCCTTGGCTTACAGACGGGGCATAGCCCACGCAGGTCATGTCCTCATCGGGCAGATTGTCAGCCTCCGTAACGGTGAATACGGCATAGCCGTTCTCGCTGTTGTAGAATGTTACCTTTTCAACTATTCCTTCTATTGTAATGGTGCTATTGTTCGTGTTATTGTTCATTTTTCATCTTCTCCAAAGACAGAATAAGCGATGCGCCTATGAGAAGCGCCAGACCGAGTATATCCGCGCCCGAAAACATGACCTTCATAAAAACAGCCGTGAGCACGGCGGAGGTGAGAGGCTCGGACGAGGCGAAAAGGCTCGCGCTCGAAGCGCCCAAGAGCTGAACGCCCTTGAGATAAAAGCCGAAGGCGCCTATTGTGCCAACAAGCACTATGACCGACATAAACAAAAACGCCTCCGCATCCCACACGCCCGTGAAAATATAGGGCTTTGTGTATAAGCTGAGCACAAGCCCGCCCAGAAGCATGGCAGAGCCCAGAACGGGTATTGTGCCGTATTTCTGCATCAAGCCCGAGGGCAGGAGGTTATAAAGTATCACCGTGAAGGCGGATATTATGCCCCACACAAAGGCTTTGTGCGATATGGCGAGGGAGTCTATATGCCCGTGAGTGGATATGAAAAACACTCCCGCAAGCGTGAGCATGAGCGCCAAAAGCTCCAAGCGCGAGGGTACGCGCCTTGCCTTGAGCGCAGTGATGAGCATTATGGGCGCAGGCGCGGTGAACTGCAATATTGTGGCAGTCGCCGCATTTGAAGCCTCTATGCACACAAAGTATGTGAACTGACAGGCGCCCATGCCGAATACGGCAAAAAGCGCAAGCTGAAGCATATCCCGCTTGCTTTTGAAAATTTCAAAAAAAGCAACGCGCATGCTTTTGACAATGAGAGTAACAAGGCACATTATGAGCCCTGCCGAAAGAAGCCTTATGCTCACGAGCCAATTTGCGCTTATGCCCTTGCTCGCGAATAAATGCTGTCCGCACACTCCGGAAATGCCCCAGAATATGCCGCCCGTTATGGTGAGAAATATGCCCTTTTTACTGCTGTTCATTCTTATCCGACCTCTTAAGTATTTTATTCGCCCCTTTTACGGCAAAAGCAAATACGCCCTTCTTTGCCCAGCCTGCGGCAAAGGAAAGAACGAGCGAAAGCCCCGCAAGCAAAAATATCTTGGGGAAGCTTTTGGCAAAGGGTATTCCTTCCTTTATAATGTCCTTATATATAAAGCCGTCAAACATCTGACTGAAAAGATAAACTTCGAGAGAAACAAGGCTGATTGCTTTGAACACCTTTTTTACATAGGCATTGTCGGAGCGTATGTCAAGGCACAAAAGCATTATGAGCGCCGAGGCTATGAAGGCGTAGGGCGAGGAATAGCCGGAATTATTCTGATAGGCTATGAAGCGCCAGTCGAAAAGCTCTCCCCTGCACCTGAAATAAGTGGATACCGACACGAGCGCCGTTATGCCTAAAAGGAAAGCAAGAGCAACGTAGGGCTTTACCTTTAGTCTGTATTCGCTCAAATAGCAGCCCATTATGTAATAAGCAAAAACATAGAGTATGAGCCAGCTTGAAGGCACTATATCCGCCGTGAGCGTGCCCAGGGATGTCAAAAATATAAGCGTGAGCAGAAATATTTCCTTCCTTGTCCTGCTGCCGAGCGCCTTATATGCCATGTTGAAAAACGGCATTAAAAGAAGCATACATATATAAAGCCTTATGTACCAGCCGTATTCAAAATAGAGGAGCTTGGCGGCTATGTAGGACAGGTTCACAGACTTGCCGTGGAAATAATAATCAACGAAAAGCCTTATCACCGTTATGAAAACATGTGTTGCCAGAAGCGGAAGTATTGTAAAATAATGCTTTTTGGATATGACCGCGTCTGACTTGAAATAGCCCGAAATTATCATGAAAAGAGGCACTGCGCAAACGCTAAGCCATCTTATTGCGCTCGGCAATATGAGCGAGGGCGAAAACTTTGTGTAATAATAATATGTCTCGCCGAAAAAGTGCAGAACGGGCACAAGAATGACCGCAGCCGTCCTTGCGATGTCGCCCCCGAGCTCTCTTTCGCCGCTGTGTATCCTTTCCTCGACCGTAACGGGCTTGAAGCGTCTGTCTATAAGGAGCATAACGGCAAAATACAGAGCCGTTGAGAGAATATACGCCAAGGGAAAGCATACGCCGACAGCCTCCGCCGTGCAGTAGCCCGCAAGCAGACTTATGTAAAGATATAAAAAATGTTTGGTGCCAAGCCTTATGTTCATGTCGCGACCTCTTTAGTTTATATGTTCTATAAGAAGTATACCACACTTCGGAGCATTTAGCAATAAGCTGTGAGCAAAACAAAAATTGCGGTTCGGCAAACAACGCATAGAGCTTACGCCCGGGGAACTTGAAAATTTTTCGCGCAGCGGCCGCCGGACAGACATATGCAGCGCTTTAAATTAAAAAAATTAAAAATTGCAAAAAAGCCTTGAATTTTGCTTTGAATGGGTGTATACTTAATTTTGTTAATAGATATATGGCAAACTAATTGAAAAATTAGGACGCAAAGCCAAGGGTCTAAAGCTCTCACGAGCAATGACAGCCGGTTGCCTGTTTTAAGTAAACAGAAAAACTTTGTTTCCCCAATTATCCTTATATGTACGAAACGGAGCTGTTTTGAGACAGCATTTTCATTACATTGGGCAACTTTGGCAGAGATTCGGACTTCCTCCCAGATTTTTTGATTCTCTGTATACGGGTTAAAGTATATTATCTATTTGGCTTATTATTTTTTGCGGACAAATATATCTGTTAATAAGGCTCTCCTTTTCCACTTTCCGAGGAGAGCCTTTTTTATTGTAAAAATAGGCTTTTCGGGAAATAGTAAATGTATAAAGCCGAGTTGAAAATTTCAGAACTCAATACAAAAAGTATATGAATTTCAAAAGTTTTTGGATTTCATTCCAAAAAGTCTGTGATTTTAGAAAGTTTTTGGATTTCATTCCAAAAACTATTGACATACTTGAAATTTTTTTATAGAATAAAAATAAAGGAGGTGGGAATATGAAGCTTATAGAACGCACCGAATATATGGAAAAGCTCAAGGCTCTTAGGGATAAGCAAATAATAAAGGTGATAACGGGCGTAAGACGATGCGGAAAATCCACACTTATGAATATGTTTCAGAGCTATCTTGCAGATGAAGGCGTAGACAGCTCCCGTATAATACGAATAAATCTTGAGGACTATGACCGCAGAGAGCTCAAAGACCCCGACAAGCTCCACAGCTATATAAAAGAAAGGCTTGCGGAAAACAAGACGACATATATATTTATAGACGAGGTACAGCAGTGCAGGGAATTTCCCGCAGTTATAGACAGCCTTTATTTAAAGCCCGATGTTGACATATATCTCACCGGCTCCAACGCTTCACTGCTTTCGGGAGAGATAGCAACTCTGCTTTCGGGCAGATATATTGAAATATCAATGCTTCCCCTGTCCTTTAAGGAATATGTATCCGCTTCGGATAAGGCGGACAATTTGCCCGCGCTTTACCGCGAATATATCGAAGGCAGCTCCTTTCCCTATGTTCTCAATCTCAAGGGACAGCCCTCAGAAATAAAGGATTATCTTGAAGGACTGTACAGCACTATAGTTATAAAGGATATCTCAAGCCGTAAGAAAATTTCGGACACAATGATGCTTGAAAGCATAATACGCTTTGTATTCGACAACATAGGCAATCCCCTCTCCACAAAAAAAATAGCCGACACAATGGTATCGAGCGGAAGAAAAATAGATGTGAAAACAGTGGAAAAATATATGGAAGCGCTTATGGAGTCCTTCATAGCATATAAAGCGTTAAGATATGATATAAAGGGAAAGCAGTACCTTAAAACACTTGAAAAATATTATGTTGTGGATATAGGCATGAGATATGTGCTTCTTGGCTCGCGCTATGCCGATGCGGGGCATATACTCGAAAATGTCATATATCTGGAGCTCATAAGGCGGGGCTATACCGTCTTTACGGGCAAATTGGGCGAGCTTGAAGTGGACTTTGTAGCCGTAAACGGCAAGCACACCGTATACTATCAGGCTGCCGCAACGGTAAGGGATGAAAACACGCTGAAAAGAGAGCTTTCTCCCTTGCAGAAAATAACAGACCACTATCAGAAATTCATACTCACTCTTGACGACGACCCCGAAGCCGATTATGACGGCATAAGAAAAATAAACGCCCTTGAGTGGCTTGTGGATAAGTCATAAAAAATCCCCCGTTTCGGGGGATTTCAGACCGGATATTCTCTGCCTACCGTTGAAATCATATCTGCTCTTATCATTTTTCTATTCCTCCGTTTTTACTCCATTTTCCGTTCATTGCAGACCAATGAGCCGAATATTCAACTGCCTGCACCGCTGCTGTAAACGGCTCTGTCAAGAACGCTTTTATTGTTTTCAGCACCGTATCAAAATCATCGGTCATTGTATTGATCTTTTTGCAGAAGGCTTTCCATTTCTTTTGCATTTCTGTATCGTTTCCAAAGTTCATGACTTGTTTGAATTGTTCCGCCGTGAATTGATGCCCACGGTTTTCAAATGTCTTTTTCAGCGCTTCGGTGAGCGTTATCCCGTCAAAATCAAACTTGTTCGCAATATAATACAGATCGTAATAATCCTTCATCCGACTGGAGAACTCCATAAGACTGAGGATGGCATCAAGCTTCTCGGCAACAGTCGTTTCCAGCGAATAGGTGTTGACCGTCGGAGCTTCAAAGCCGTCAAGCTGTGTCGGAAGCTTTCGTTTTTCCTGCTTGGGTACGATAATATCCCCTATGCCAAAATCAATACCGAAAGGCGTTCTTGTATTTTTTATCCTTGCCGCAAGAGAAGCGCCGATCCCGGCATATTTCTTTGCCACTGCAATGGGCGCTATGTCTTTGATCTCAAAGGTAATGTAATCGTTGCCGGTATCGGCAGCAATGATCTCTTCCAATATTACTTTGAGATGTTCGGGTGTGCCGGGAATCCTCCTGATAAGAAAATCAACATCAACGGTAACACGGCTGTCAAAATCGGTAATAGAATAGATGAAAAGTCCGCCTTTCAAAACGAGGTTGTCTGCATATTTGGACTTTTCCAAGCGACGCAAAAATTCTTCTTGGCAAAAAAGCTGCAAACAAAGCTGATAGCTTCTGTCGCTTTCCTTAGCTTTGTTTTTTAACCGTGCCAGCACGGACATAGCAACATCAGCCATTCAGCAGCACCTCCATAACGCTCATTACCTTTTTGTATAGCTTCATTTTTTTTGCATACACGGACAAATTGGCAAGATTTTTTCGCTCATCTGCGACATAAGTATTCAACGCCTTATTGAAGGTTTCATTATCGAGCTTCGTCCGATATTTAAAGCAATCACAAATGGTGCGTTCCCGATCATATACGGGAAGCATCACACCGTTGAAGCTCTCAACGGTCTTCCCAATTTGCAAATATTCCTTTTGAATGTAATAGGCTCTGATAGGAAATTCCCCGATGTTTCCGACTGCCCGGGACGCTGTTCTAGGTACGGCAACAGACCAGGCGCGGGGCGCAAAATCGCTGTATCCGTAATGAAACAGCGCAGACTCCACGCAAACGATCCCCTGTGGCAGCAGTTCGCGAAGCAGCTGTTCTTCTGTTATTTGATCGTTGCCCGGCAACCGGTACACCCCGCGTCGGATTCGTTCAATAAGACCTTCCCTGCACAGTGCTGCCACATCATATTTTTTTATGCCTGCCGCAACGAAGTCGGTGGTTTTGGCTATTCCGCCGTTAGCTTTGAGCACATTTTGTGCAATTTCCTTCTTATTCAAACAAGCACCAACTTTCCGCATACTATTTTACATATTTGTACGCATTTATTATAATGCAAAAAAAGGTATAATGCAATATCTAAATGCACACAATTTTTATTTTTTGCATGCCGATAATTAAAAGCGATTTGTGGCTTTTACAACACGCAAAAAAATCCCCCGTTTCGGGGGATCTTATCACAGTTTCCTATTCTGCAGCTGCGCCACGATATACGGCAGGGAGCTGAAGTTATTTATAATATAGTCTGCGCCCGCCTGCTTGAACTTATCGTGCACTCTCTTTCTTTCGGCTGCCTTTTCCTTCTCGCTAAGGGCGTCGAATTCCTCCTGCGAAAGTCCCATCTCGGAGCTTCCCTCTATTATGCCGACCGATGTAACGCCCGCGTTAAGTCCTTCCTTTATATCGTTTACGGTGTCGCCCGCCTTTATAACATTTCTCACGGAGGTAGCGCCGAGCTTCTCCATATTTTTGAATATCATATAGGGATTGGGGCGTCCCTGTCCCTTGACCTGCTCGGAATTTATCCAGCAGTCCACATACACGCCCTTTGTGGCGGCAAAAGCCGTAAGGTGCTCCATAATATCCGTTGAATAGCTCGTGGTGGAGCCTATCTTTATGCCGCTTTCCCTCAGCGTTTCAAGCGTCTGTCTCACATATTCCTTGGGCGCGGAATAGGTCTCCAGATTTTCGAGCATATAGGTATCGAAAGCCCTGTTGAGCTCCCTCACATCGCCCTCGTTGGGCTCCATGCCCGTGTTCTTGTACCAGAGTTTGGACACTCTTTCGCTTTCGAGTATAGCCCTTATGTGGTCTACCTTTTCTATACCCATCTTTGCCCTTATTTCCTTTGTGGTAAGTTCAATGTTGTAATGCGCGAATATCTGCCTGTAGTTTTCCTCGGTAGCCTTGCAGCCGTAGTCTACAAGAGTTCCTGCCCAGTCGAGAATGACAGCCTCTATTTTTCTCATAATAAACACCTTCTTTACACTTATTTCTAACTTTAAATATAACATACTAATTATGCAAAATCAACAAATTTTAATAAAAAACTGTAAAAGAACGGCGTTATGTGTTATAATCTATATACGGCTTTTACGGAAACGGAGAAATGAGAAATGCTTTACAAAAACAGAGCCTTTAAGGACAGGCACGGAAATGTCTTCACGGGCGATATACGCGCGGAGGACGGCATAATTACGGACATAGACATAATATCCGAGGGCGGCGAGGATCCCTTACTTCCGCCCTTTGTGGACATACACATACACGGCGGCTTCGGCGTGGACATAATGACGGCTTCGGCGGAGGAGATATGCTTTCTCTCCAAAAAGCTCTATTATGACAATGTGGGCGCATATATGCCCACGACCGTGGCGTCCTCAAGGGAAAATATATTAAAAGCCGTACAAAATATCCGCAGGGCTTCAAAGGAAAAGCGCTATGCCGAGATAGTCGGCATACACATAGAGGGTCCCTTTATATCTCAAAAATACAAGGGCATAATGGAGGAAAAATACATAATACCCTGCGACATAAGGCTTTATGAGGATATAAAGTCGGTTTGCCCCGATATGCCCATAAGATTTACCGTTGCTCCCGAATGTGAGGGCGCGGAGGAATTTTGCCGATATGTAACGGCTAAGGGCGATCTTGTTTCAATAGGTCATAGCGGAGCGGACAGAGAGCTTTGCGAAAGGCTCTGCTCTGCGGGCGCAGGCTCATACACCCATACCTTCAACGCCATGTCGCCCCTGCACCACAGGAGCTCCTCCGTTGCGGAGGCGGCGCTTGCAGGAGAGGAATATGCGGAGCTTATATGCGACTTCGTTCATGTGTCAAGAGGCTGCGCAGAGCTTCTGGAAAGGCTCAAGGGCGGCAGAATAATACTCGTAACGGACGCCATGCACGCCATGGGCTGCGAAAATGGCGAATACATATTCTGCGGCAAAAGGGTGTACTGCGACGGCACAAGCGTGAAGGACGGCACTGGAAGACTTGCGGGAAGCGCGCTTACAATGAAAAGGGCATATGAAAATATGTCAAGGATATGCGGAGATAAAAAAGCCCTTAAAATGGCTGCCGAAAATCCGTCGGCGCTTCTGGGGCTTGAAAAATACGGCTATATAGACAAAGGAAAGAGGATAATAATATGAAGATAGGCAAATTGCCGAACAGCCTGCTGGAGGAAATAGTAATAGGACCCATAGTGCAGAACAGCGTAAAGCGCAGCGAGGTGCTTCTTAAGCCGTCCGTGGGCGAGGACTGCTCCGCTCTGGACATGGGAGATAACATAAGCCTGCTCTCTACCGACCCCATAACGGGAGCTGTGGAGGACATAGGCAGGCTCGCGGTGCTCATAAACACAAACGACATAGCCTCGAGCGGAGGCGAGCCCGTGGGCATGACCGTAACGGCTCTTTTGCCCCCGAGCGTAACCCGGGAGGAAATATCCAAAATAATAACCGACCTCTACACGGAGGCAAAGAGGGCAAACATAGTGATACTGGGCGGACACACGGAGATAACGGACGCCGTTACAAAGCCCGTATTGAGCTGTACCGTTATAGGCAAGACCAAAAGGCTCATACCCTCGGGAGGCGCCAAAACAGGCGACAGCCTCATAATGACGAAGTATGCGGGGCTTGAGGGCACCGCCATATTCGCAAAGGACAAGACGCATAAGCTAAAAGGCGTTGACAGCGGCACAATAGAAAGAGCCGGGGCTCTGGGCGAACAGCTCTCCGTAATAAAGGAAGGAAAGATCGCTGCGGCTCTGGGCGCGCACGCCATGCACGACATAACGGAGGGCGGAGTGCTCGGCGCCTGCTGGGAGATAGCCGAAAGCGCGGGACTGGGAGTCAGAGTGGACTGCGGAAAAATACCCATACTCGAGGAAACAAAAATAATATGCTCCAAGCTGGGCGCAGACCCCCTTAAGCTCATATCGAGCGGTTCAATGCTCATAGCCTGCGACAACCCCGGCGAGATGACGGAAGCTCTCTTGAAAGAGGGCATAAATTCCGCCGTTATAGGCAGCATAACACCCAAGGAAAGGAGCGTCATTGCGGACGGTATCGAGCTTCCCTTAAAAGAGCCCGACACCGACGAGCTTTACAGAGTGTGATATGGACTATTTAAAATATATGGATATGGCGCTGGAGCAGGCAAGGCTCGCATATGAAAGCGAGGAAGTGCCAATAGGCTGTGTGATAGTGTATAATGACAATGTGATAGGAAAGGGCGCAAATATGCGCGTTACAAAGGGCAATGTGCTTGCACATGCCGAAATAATGGCTATAGACGAGGCGTGCGGGTACATGGGCGACTGGAGGCTTGAGGACTGCGTTCTCTTTGTTACAGTGGAGCCCTGCCCAATGTGCGCGGGAGCCATTTTGCAGGCAAGGATAAAAGAGGTAGTATTCGGCGCAAGAAATCCCAAGGCGGGCTGTGCCGGCTCTATATACAACCTCCTAAACGACGACAGATTCAACCACAAGGCGATAGTTACGGAGGGCATAAGAGAAGAAGAATGTTCCGAACTTATGCGCAGTTTTTTCAGAAATTTCAGGAGATAAACTATGGACGGTAATATAAAAGCGGTCATATTTGACTTTGACGGCACCATTGCGGACAGCACATATGTGTGGCAGAAGGTGGACGCGGATTTTTTCAGCGCCAGAAATATGTCCGTGCCTCCCGACTATGTGGAGGCAATAAGCACTATGAGCTTTTACAGCGGGGCAGTATACACCAAGGAAAAATACTCCCTGCCCGAAAGCCCCGAGGAAATAATGGCGGAGTGGAACACTCACGCGCTCTATGAATACGAGCACAACGTAAGGCTCAAGCCCAATGTGAAGGAATATATAAAAAAGCTCCATTCCGAGGGCATAAGGCTTGGCATAGCCACGGCTTCAAATCCCGAGTTCTATATGCCCGTGCTTGAAAGAGAGGGCATAAAAGACCTTTTTTCGGCTTTTGCAGACGGCACAAGCGGAGCGCGCAGCAAGGACTATCCCGATATATACATACTCTGCGCAAGGCTTCTTTGCGCAAAGCCCGAGGAATGTATCGTGTACGAGGACATAATAAAGGGCGTGATCTCCGCAAAGGACGCAGGAATGAAGGTCGTCGCAGTATATGACGAGGCGTCCGGGGATAATTGGGAAAAGATGGTGAAAATAGCGGATGAGTTTATAATGGGGTTTTAGATTGCAGGGCGATATTCTTCCGCCCTGCTGAAATGTTTTAAGCAGTGTATCCCCGCCCGTCTTATCTATTTCCCCGCTCGCTTAAACTAGGCTCGCTTAGGAAATGATAATGACGGGCTTTTGGTTTTTGGCACAATGGTGAGGTAAATCTATACCCGCGGGCGTGCAATGCACGCCCCTACGAACCACAATGTGAGCTTATCACTTGTAGGGGCGTGCATTGCACGCCCGTTTTCAAGAGCGGGGACTACTCCCCAATCAACAGGCTTAACTCTCATCTCACACCACAACTACCCCCGTTTTATACTCCTCGCCCTTTTTGCCGCCGTTTATGGCGTTATATATATCCGAGGCGGTTATTTCCGCCCTCAGCATATCCTCATTTTCCTTTACATTCAATATGACGGGCAGCTCCGCCTTATCCGCAAGCTCGGAGATCATATTCTCCTTTCCGCGTCTGAAGCCCAGCACTCTTATATATTCGGGAGGCGTTTTCTGCGCCTCTTTTTTTATGTCCAGAAGTATGTGCAAAAGGGCGCGCTGTATTTTCAGCCTTGTGTAGCGCCTTGTCTTTATGCCCTCTGCAAGCTCCGTTATGCTGCCGAAGCCGAAGCCGAGTATCCTGTTTTCAAGTCCCTCGGTTATGTCGGCTATATCGGAAAGCTCCGCCCTCTCAGCCGTTATGAGCTTATACATGAGCATGGACGAAAAATCGTCGAGCCTTGTTATTTTTTCATTTTCAAATATTTCACGGCAATTTTCGGGCACGGCTGAGAGCGCCTTTTTTTTATCCCTTGTAAGCTCCGCGCGTATAGCCATGGCGGAGGGAAATTCTCTCTCCATATCCGCGCTTGAATAGCCCGAGCCAAGCCTCTTTACGGCTATCGGTCGAATATTGCTCCCATTAATTTTGAGCTGTTTTATATATTCAAGCGCAAGTATATCGTTGGGGCTTTCCAAAAGAGCCCCCTCGATACCCGCATATTCATTGAGCGCCCTTCCCCTCGCCTTGGGATAAGACATACCCTCGGCGCTGTATTTCTTTATGAGTATTTTAAGCTCCTCGGGCTCGTCCGCAAGTATTTCAGCCGTTTTTTCAAGTGCATTAATATCCGCGCTTTCACTGCCGAATGAAAGACAATCGAAAATATTGCTCCTTTCCAATATGCTCACCGCTCCGAAGGCAAACACATCAGCCGCCCCCGTGGCATACTGCACGGGAAGCTCCATCACCATGTCCGCGCCGTTTAAAAGCGCAGCCCTCGTCCTGACATACTTATTGTAAACGGCAGGCTCGCCCCTCTGCACAAAGCTTCCGCTCATTATCACGGCTATGTCCCCGCCCGTAAGCTCCCTTGTTTTCTCGATATGATATTTGTGTCCTCTGTGGAAAGGATCGTATTCCGCTATTATACCCGTAAGCATATAAATTCTCCCTTTCGGCGCAGTTTTATATTTTTATGCTATTATAACAAATTTTAAAAAAAATTACAAATTTTTGAAAAAAACATATTGTGAATTACGCCCAAAAGGGGTATAATCAAACTAGATGAGTGTGTACTCAATTTATAAAACGAAAGGAGAAAATTTTTATGAGTATTATGGACAGCCTTAAGGCTAAGGCTAAGGCAAACAAAAAAACTATAGTTCTGCCCGAGTCAATGGACAAGAGAACATTTGCTGCGGCAGAGCAAATACTGAAGGAGGATATAGCAAACCTTGTTATAATCGGCACTCCCGAGGAGATAGCGGCTAACGGCAAGGGCTATGATATCACGGGCGCAACGATAGTCGACCCCTTTACAGACCCCAACAGACAGAAGTATATCGACAAATTTGTAGAGCTTAGGAGCAAGAAGGGCGTTACTCCCGAATCCGCAGAAAAGATGATGACGGAGGACTATATGTACTACGCTTGCCTTATGTGCAAGTGCGGAGATGCTGACGGCGCTGTTTCGGGCGCCTGCCATTCAACGGGCAACACTATCCGTCCCGCATTACAGCTCCTTAAGACAAAGCCCGGCATAAGCAGCGTTTCGGGCTTCTTCCTCATGGAAGTTCCCGACTGCAAATTCGGCGACAACGGACTTTTCGTATTTGCCGACTGTGCCGTAAATACCGACCTTGACTCCGAAAAGCTTGCGGAGATAGCAGGTCTTTCGGCAGAGTCATTCAAGTTCTTCACAGGCGGAGAGCCCAAGGTGGCAATGCTTTCATACTCCTCAAAGGGCAGCGCAAAGCATGACGACGTAACAAAGGTAGCGGACGCCGTAAAGATAGCTCACGAGAGATTCCCCGACATAGAGCTTGACGGCGAGCTTCAGCTTGACGCGGCTATAGTTGCCGAGGTAGGCGAGCTCAAGGCTCCCGACAGCAAGGTAGCGGGACACGCAAACACACTTGTATTCCCCAGCCTTGAAGCGGGAAACATCGGCTACAAGCTCGTTCAGAGGCTTGCTAAGGCAGAGGCTTACGGTCCTGTGCTCCAGGGTCTTGCAATGCCCGTAAACGACCTTTCAAGAGGCTGCTTTGCAGAGGATATAGTGGGCGTTGTGGCAATGACGGCAGTTCAGGCGCAGATGTCGGAATAATAGCAAAGTGAATATATTAAAAAGGAGACAGACAATGAAGATATTAGTTATAAACTGCGGTAGTTCATCTTTAAAATATCAGCTGTTCGATATGGACACAAACGAGGTCATGGCAAAGGGTCTTGTGGAGAGGATAGGCATTGACGGCTCCAACCTCCAGCACACGGCTGCGGGCAGGGAAAAGGTCGTTTTCACACAGCCCATGCCCACTCACAACGAGGCTATACAGCTTGTTATGGACACTCTTGTATCTCCCGAGCACGGCGTTATAAAGAGCGTTGACGAGATAGGCGGCGTAGGACACAGAGTAGTTCACGGCGGCGACAAGTTTGCAAGCTCCGTAATAGTAGACGAGAAGGTAAAGGATGCCATAAAGAGCATATTCGACCTTGCTCCCCTTCACAATCCTCCCAACCTTATGGGTATAGAGGCTTGCGAAAAGATAATGCCGGGTACTCCCAATGTGGCTGTATTCGACACGGCTTTCCACCAGACAATGCCCGCAGAGGCTTATATGTACGCCCTTCCCTATGAGTACTTCGAGAAGTACGGCGTGAGAAGATACGGCTTCCACGGCACAAGCCACAAGTTCGTTTCGCAGAGAGCTATTGAGATGCTCGGCGGCAAGGCAGAGGGCACAAGGATAATCACCTGCCACCTCGGCAACGGCTCATCCATAGCCGCTGTAAAGGACGGCAAGGTAATAGACACAACAATGGGTCTCACTCCTCTTGCAGGCTTTGAAATGGGTACTCGCTGCGGCGACATCGACCCCGCTATAGTTCCCTTCATAATGAAGAAGGAAAACCTCACTCCCGACGAGATAGATAACGTTATGAACAAGAAATCGGGTCTTCTGGGCGTTACGGGTCGTTCAAGCGACTTCAGAGACGCCGAGGACGGCATGAACGAGGGCGACGAGAGATGCAAGCTTGCTCTTGAGATGTTCAGATATCAGATAGCCAAGTTCATAGGCGCTTACTATGTGGCTCTCGGCGGCTGCGACGCCATTGTGTTCACAGCGGGCATAGGCGAGAACAACGCAGGCCACAGAGCAGCTATTTGCAGCTACTGCAAGTGCCTCGGTCTTGAGATAGACCCCGAGCTTAACAACCAGAGAGGCAAGGAGATAGACTTTGCCACACCAAGCTCAAAGATAAGAGCTTTACTTATCCCCACAAATGAGGAGCTTATGATAGCTAAGGATACAATGGAGCTTTTGGGCTGATATAAAAAATGTATTCTAAACGGGCTTCGGCAAATGCCGAAGCCTATTTTTGTTATAAATCGGAAATCAATAAAACAGTTGAAAAAAACAATAAAAGTGATATAATAAAGATAGAGGACAATAATATTATGAGTATAAACAACATTGATTTTCCGATAGAACAACGAAATACGGGCAAAGGTCAGCCAAACGCCATACTGCATACCGGCAGACCCCTCAATAACCGGCAGCAAAAATTACTTGAGCAGCTGCCCGGATATGACAGTCAGATCATTGTACCCAAAAAATCCGTAAATATGAAAGACCTCTCCGCTCTCACAGCAGAAACGGGTGATGAATTTGCACTTTTTACAAAAGGCAGAGAAAGGCTTATTATAAGAGGCAACAGCAATTCTGTAAACATTGATATGACAAAGGCAAAAGAATTGGCTGAACAGGGTTATAAATGGAGCGGACACACTCATCCCGGAATTACTGCTTTAATAATGCAGGCGTCGGATGGTGATTATGCTATTTTGGATTGTTTTGATCAACAATATTCTGTGATACATAACTCAAAAGGCGAATACAGGACATTTGAAAGGAGATGAGCGTATGTGTAAGCTTTTTAATCAATGGGAAAGTGAAATAAAGGACTACTGCAATAAAAATAATTTAGATTTCGACAAGGTAAAGACTTCCCCAAAATGTTGGGGCAAAAATGATATATGGATACAGCATACGACAGGCGAGAAAGGACAAAAAGGGCTTTTAGATGAAACACCTGCGCCTATTATACTTATGATTTCCGAGAAAAACGGACATTTGGAATTTGAACAGACAGAATACACACAACATTATCTTGCTGTTTGATTATATTTATCAACATAAAACGGGCTTCGGCATTTGCCGAAGCCCGTTCTTTCATTTCATCAACATATTATTTGCTTTCGCCCTCTACGGGTATGAGCATACCGCCGAATGTGAGCGTATAGGTATTGCCCGTGAGCCACTCGTTTGCGCTGTTGTGAGTGTTGTAGTAGATATTGAAGCCGTTGTCCACTATTCTGTCGAATACAAGACCCGTTTCATAGTCGAACGCCTCAACATATACATCGGAGTGAAGCTCAAGGTCGCCGTCGTCGGCAACAAAGAGATTTATACTGCCCGCGGTGGGATCCTCGAAGCTTGCGTCCAAACGGCACTCATCGCCTACATTTATGTCGATCTCCGTCTTGCTGTCAAGTATAAAGTTAGCCTCCTCAAGCTCTGCGCCGTCGGTCAAGTTAAGCTCTATCTTGTTGCCTTCCTTCTGCTTTTCGTTTGAGATATAGGGCGAATTGATTATGCTCGAAGCATTTATCTTGTTTTCCTTGCCCTTTATGTTTATTGTAACATCGCTTTCTCTCACATAGAAGGCTCCGCCCGATTCATTGTCTATGACCGTGCCTTCCAGATTTATTTCGCTGTGCTTGCTGTTGTCCTTTGACTTGATGTCTATCGCGCCGTAACGCGAACCCTTTCCGCTTCCCGTTTCGGCATTTATATCGCAGTCCTTAAGGTTAAGCTCGCCGCCGTTTGCAACAAGTATTGCGGGAGCGTTCTTTATGGCGTTTACCTTGGTCTCCGTCATTGAAAGCTTGCCGCCGTTTGCGGCTGCGGCATATGTGTTGTCATACGACTTTGAGCTGATATCTGCGCCGTTTACGGTTACGTCGCCCTTGTCTCCCGACAGAACGCCCGTGCCGTGGTCAACGGTTATCTTTCCGCCCTTTATATCGGCTGAAGCGTCGTTCTTTACATAAACGGCATTGCCGTTTGTAACGCTTATGCCCGTATTTTCAAGATTGACCTTGCTTGAGTTATCAACGCTTATTGCCGTGTCGTCTGACAATCTTATGCTTGAATCTATTATGTCGCTTGTGCCGCCGTTAACTACCTTTATGGGGTCGTTTATCTCGGCGCCCTTATAGTTCCTGCTTTCTTCGGCCTTAGCGCTTTCCTTCTTTTCCTCTTCCTTTACGGCTTTATTCTGCTCGTCCTCCTCCTTCTTCTGAGTGAGTCTTTCGTCCTCTACGGTCTTGAACTCGTCCAGATACTTGTCAAGCTTTGCGAAAACAACAGCCATTTCGGCTCTTGTCATGGTTGAGCTTGGATTGAGCTCGTCCTTTTCGTTGCCCGTTATGATGCCTATTTTATAGAGAGTTGCGGCGGCAGTTTTCTGCTCTATGCCCGTGAGGGTATTTCCGTCCTCAAACATTGAAACGTCGGTCGAGAGATTGTTCACATTCTTGGTGTTCACAAGCGCTCTGTAAAGCATTGTGAAGGCGTCTATCCTCGTGATGTCGTTTTCGGGATAGAACATGCCGTGGTCGGTTATTACTCTCTCTGTACAGCAGTCTGCTATAGCCTGAGCGTAATACGCGTTCTCGTCCACATCCTTAAGACCGTATACGTCGAGCACGCCGTTGCTGAAGCCGAATGTCTTGTCCACAAGCACGGCAAAGTCGCCCCTTATTATATTTGAACCGGGAGCATACATATCGTTGCCCACTCCCGAGGCAATGCCGTTCTGGGCTATATAGTCGATGTATTCGGCAGCCCAGCCGTAATTATCAGCCGTTACATCCTTGAAGTATTCCGAATTTCCGTTTACTGCGGCAGAGGCGCTTATGCTCATTACTCCCGCAAGCACAAGACTGCCCAGACCCGTTATAATCTTTTTCATTTTTTTGCTCCTTTCGATTTGTTTTTTCGTTATATATATATTTTCTCATATTACAGACAAAGTTTCAATATTTTTTTATTAAAATAACATTAAGTTTTGCTGTCAATATTTCACTTAAATTACAAATTATGTAACATTTCACCATTTTTCCTATAAAATAAGATTGAGGAGGTTTTTTCAATGTTAAAAGAAAGGGCATTAAGGCACTACGAGGACGACTGCGGCTGCGCCGCGTGCATACTGCTGGCATGCGGCGAGGAATACGGCAAGGACATATCCTCGGACTGTCTCAAAAGCTGCGAGAGCTTCTGCGGCGGTCTTGGCGTAGGGAGCTTATGCGGAGCGCTTCTGGGCTCTTTAATGGCTATAGGCATATTCTGCGAGGACATATCCACAGACAAGCTCATATTTATGGATAAATTCAACTCAAGGCTCGGAAGTATGCTCTGTTCAAAGCTCAGAACTTCGGACGGCTGCGGGCATATAATAGAAATTTCGTGCGATATATTATCGGAATTGATTGACAAAGACCGAAAAAAATAATAGACTTAGTATATAAATAAAAAATAATAACTATGGAGGCATAAAATGGAAATAAAAGACGTACTCAAAAGAGTTGACCACACACTTCTGAAACAGACGGCGACAATGGAGGAAATAGAACAGCTTTGCGACGACGGCATAGAATACGGCGTTGCGAGCGTGTGCATACCGCCTGCATTTGTAAAGAGGGCAAAGCTCTACACCGCAGGCAAAATACCCATATGCACGGTGATAGGTTTTCCCAACGGCTACAACACCACGGATGTAAAGGTGTACGAGACCGAAAAAGCCATATACGACGGCGCAGACGAGATAGATATGGTCATAAACATAAACGAGCTTAAGGACGGCAACTACAGCTATGTATTAAACGAGATAAGGGCTGTAAGAAAGGCAAGCGAGGGAAAAATACTCAAGGTGATAATAGAGACCTGCCTTTTAACGGACAAGGAAAAAATAAAGATGTGCTCCATAGTGGGCAAATCGGGCGCGGAATTTATAAAGACAAGCACGGGCTTCGGAAAGGCAGGAGCCTCAAGGCATGACATAAATCTCATAAGGAAAAATCTGCCCGAAGGACTTAAGATAAAGGCGGCAGGCGGCATAGCCAACCTTGCGGATGCGGATAAGTACATAACTATGGGTGCGCAGAGGCTCGGCACAAGCCGTATTGTGGAGATCGTGAAGGAGGAAGGCTTGGTATGATGTACATACTCGTGGGCGTGATCATAATTTTGATGCTCGTGCTCCTTATCCTTGTCATTAGGCTGGGCAGCGGAAAAATAAGCCAAAGCGACATAGACAGGATAATCGAAAAAAACAGCGACAACAACAAAAACATAAGCGAAAATATAAAGCGCATAGACGAAAACATAATGGACAAAATGGGGCTTATAGAGGACAAAATGGCTGACCGCCAGGAGGATATGCGGAAAGCCATAACCGACGCCCTCTCTCATCAGGAGCAAAGGCTCGGCACATTTTCAAGAGAAAGTGAACAGAAGCTTGAAAACATAAGGGAGACCGTGCAAAAAAATCTCGTCCGCATGCAGGAGGACAACAACAAAAGGCTCGACGAGATGCGAGGCGTTGTGGACAAGAACCTTCAGGAAACGCTCGAAAAGAAAATGACCGAATCCTTCAAAGCCGTTAGCGAAAGGCTGGAGGAGGTGCACAGAGGTCTGGGAGATATGCAGAACCTTGCAAAGGACGTGGGCGGACTTAAAAAGGTGCTCTCAAATGTAAAGACAAGGGGCACAATGGGCGAAATACAGCTGGGAGCAATATTAAAGGAAATACTCGCGCCCGAACAGTATGAGGAAAATGTGGTGGTAGTGCCAAAAAGCAGAAAGCCCGTTGAGTTTGCCATAAAGCTTCCGGGCGGCGACGAGGGCTGCGTTTATCTGCCCATAGACAGCAAGTTCCCGGGCGACAGATACCAAGCCCTTCTGGAAGCGTACGACACGGGCGACAAGGACGAGGTCGAAAAGAAATTCAAGGAGCTAAGGACGGCTATAATGTCGGAGGCTAAGGATATAAAGGAAAAATACATATCCCCGCCCTACACCACAAGCTTTGCAATAATGTTCCTTCCCTTCGAGGGACTTTATTCCGAGGTCGTCAACAGGGGGCTCATAGAGGAGCTGCAAACGGTCTACGGCATAAACGTGGCAGGTCCCAGCACAATGGCTGCGCTTTTAAACAGCCTTCAAATGGGCTTTAAGACTCTGGCTATACAGGAGAGGAGCACAGAGGTGTGGAACACTCTCACGGAGGTAAAGACGGAGTTCAAAAAGTTCTCCGACGCCCTCAATAAGACCTACGACTACATTACAAAGGCGGAATCGGGTCTTGAAAACCTTATGACTACAAGGACAAATCAGATGATGAAAAAGCTCAAAAAGGTAGAGCTCCCCGACGGAGAGGATGAAAACGAATATGAAGAATAGACTTGTGTGCGAATGTTTCAATATATGGACGGACGACATAAAAAGAGAACTTGAAAACGGCGCCGAAACATTCGAGGACCTGGAAAAAAGCATAAGGCTCGGCGTGATGTGCTCGGCATGCATAGCCGACAGCAAAAGGGTGATAGAGGAATTGAAGAAGGAGATCGGGAGAGGATAAGGATGGGCTTTTGGGGAGCAGTCCCTGTGCTTATTTACCTTTATCTAAATATAAAAATTTACCGTTAAAATCTGCTTTTTGTGCATTTTAGGGACTTTAAGTCTCCGTTTAATCAAAAGGTAGTGCAATATGTTAATTATTTCGGGCGACACACAGGTCGCCCCTACAGGCAAGGGCAGTGCAAAACATAAAATATTTTTCACACTATACCGGTTGTCTGCAAGGTTTCGCAGCTTGTCTGAGCCGAAGGCTCAGGAAGCGGAAAGCGAAACCCAAACACGCCTTTACGCGACGGAGCTAAAGCAGTCCGTTAGCTTTGGGGCGTAAAGGTCGTTAGGGGTGTGTCAGCGCTTTTCCTGCGGAAAAGCCGCACTGCGTGCGTCCGCATCTATCTTTGCGGCGCAATGGGCGAATCGAAAATGCCCTTTGAATCGGAAGAAGTATCCGACAAGGCGAAGCCTTGCTTTTGCGAAGCAAAAGTTCTGAACACGCTTTTTT
>CANRNM010000011.1 GCA_947631975.1 uncultured Clostridia bacterium | reverse complement strand
CTTTTTCTAAGCTTGCAACACCGTCATTGATATTTTTTTGTTTTTTCTCCTTTTCGGGTATTATTTTTTCCAATTTCCCTTTATGTTCAACTTGTGCTTTAGCTTTTGTTAAGCTGCTTTCAACTTCTGCAAGCTGTGCAACATATTCCTCTTTCTTTTCTGAGATCACATCAGCAATGTCTTCATATTTTTCGATTTCTACAATATTTTTTGCTTTTTTTAAAGTTTCTTCCTTTTTAGTATTAATCTTTGCATTTATTTCTCCCGCAGTTTTACTTGCTTCTTGTTCACTCTTTTTTGCATCATCACATTGTTTTTTTAAGTTATCCAGTTCTTCCTTTGTCGGTGCTTCTTCAGACTTGACAGCAGGTATAGGGTGAGATATAGAACCACATACGGGACAAGGCTTGCCTTCCTCCAAGGATTCTGCCAAAATTCCTGCCTGCTCATCTAAATAAGCCTTATGTTTTAAGTTATAGTTTGCTTCTAAATTCTCGGCATATTTTGATTTTGCACTGTAATCTTTTTGACATTCTTCAAGTTCTTTCTCAAGCTTTGAAATTTTTTTAGTATCGGCTTCAATATCTTCAATGGCTCCAATGTCCTTATTTAAGGTTTTTTGCCTATTTTCAAGAGCCATCTTTTCTTCATTGGCACCTTTTATATCTTCAGCTTCATTTTTTAAATCTTCTAATTCTTTTTCTAACTTCTTTACACTTTTTTTCTTATTTTCTTTCAAATCTGTTTCGTCAGATATTTTAATAATAATATCTTTCAAATCCTTATTCTTTGTATCCAGTTCGTCATAGTCATTAAGCTCAGCATTAATTTTAGCTATTCTATTACCCAGCTTAGTGATTTCAGGTTCTCTTCTCTTTTCTTTATCAAGCTTGTTTTTTAGTTCTTCAAACTTTGGTTTAATTTTTTCTTTTTCTTTTAAAGATTTTTCAAGAGATTCTTTTGTATTTTCATATGTCTCTGCTTTGGTTATTTTTGTTGTTAGACTTTCAATGTCTTTGTTTTTGTTCTCGATATCTTTTTCTAATGAGGTCAGAGAAATATTGTCTTTTTTGATCAATTTGTCTATAAGATTAACAACTTCGTCTGCTGTAAGTTCTCCTGCCTTTGCTTTTGCAACCTGCGCTGAAAGCATATCCTCCTCATCACAACAAATACCGTCAATATACTGCTTTATGCTGTTTTTACCTTTTTCGGTTTCTTTTTCAAGAAAAGAAGTTTCTTCTTTAAGTTTTTCTTGCAATTTTGAATAATTGTATGTATGGAATATTTTTTGAAATATCTTTTTTCTATCATCCGTAGAGGCAAGCAAAAGCTTAAGAAAATCGCCCTGCGCTATCATAGCTATCTGCGCAAACTGATTTCTGTCAATTCCCATTATTTCATTTACGGCAGCATCTACACTTTTTTGCTTTGTTACAATCCTTCCGTCGGGATAATACAGTTCAGCGCCGGCAGTTTTTGTAGTTGTGCCTTCGCCTCTTTCTTTAATTTTTTGATTTCGCTTTATACTATATTCTTTGCCGGCATATTCAAATGTAAGCTCTACCTCTGTAGGAATTTCCTGCTCGGCATATTTTGAACGGAACATATCCGCCTCTCTGTTGTCTCCACTGGGCTTACCATAAAGCGCATATGTTATGGCATCAAAAATAGTGGTCTTGCCTGCGCCTGTATCACCTGTTATTAAATACAGTCCTCTTGTGCCTAATTTTTCAAAATCTATTTCTGTTTTGCCTGCATAAGGTCCAAATGCAGACATTGTAAGCTTTATAGGTCTCATTTTTCATCCTCCCATACTTCAGATATCAGCTTTTTCATAAACTTTTCCTGTTCTTCGCTCATTCCCGAGCCGTTCTGCTTCATATATAACTCTGCAAAAAGCTCAAAAGGCGTTTTTGTTTCAATATTTTCCGCTGCATTTATTTCAGTTTTATGCCTTGTGCGTTTATTGTCATAATCAAGCTTCATGAGATTTTTATAAACCACTCTCAGCTTTGAAACGGCATCTAATATATCTTCTTCATCCGTCAGTGTTATATGTAAATAATCACTGCAATAAGATGTGCCTTCATAAAAGCTTTTTGCCGTCAATTCGGAATAAGTGCCTCTGAGCTCTACCATGTCATGGAGAGGAACAAGGGGAACGGTATTCAACGAAAGGTTGCCTTTTTCTCCAAGTTCCACAATGCTTACTGATTTTTCATGATTTGCTTCCGAAAAAGAATATTTCAGCGGAGTTCCGCAATATCTTATTTTTTCGCTGTCTACATTTTGAGGCTTATGAAGATGTCCTAGGGCAACATAGTCAAAATCCTCAAACACATAAGCATCTACATTGTCTGCCCCACCGACCGATATATCCTCAGATTCGGAACGCTGTGCACCCGTTACAAACTGATGCGTAACAAGAAGGTTTCTTTCCCCCTTGTTTATATTCATTTTTTCTACTGCCACGAGCAGAGCATCGTTATATGAGGCAATATTCTCGTCGGGATAAAATTGTCGCACATGGGCAGGCTTAACGAAAGGCAGCATATAAATGTTGATTTTTCCGTATTCATCCTGCAATTCTATGGGAGCAACTTCTCCGTTATATACGGACGAAAAATGTATTCCGCTTAAGTCCATAAGTCTGTTGCCAAAGGCAAGGCGCTCGGGCGAATCGTGATTTCCGCTGATTATAAATACCTGTACTTTGCGCTTTGCGAGACTTACAACAAAATCGTCAAACAAACTTACTGCCATAGTTGAAGGCACCGATTTGTCATAGACATCACCCGCTATAATGATCGCATCCGGCTTTTCGGCATCAATTATACCTAAGATTTTATCAAGTATATATCTCTGGTCATCAAGCATTGAAAAGCCATTTACACACTTGCCGATGTGAAGATCCGATAGATGAATAAATTTCATTTTTTGCACCGCCTTTGATATAATATTTTTTAATAATGATTACTTGTACATCGTTTACAAAATACCTTTTGTTACATCAAGTATAACACAGTAATTATCCTGTGTCAAAAACACTTTAAGACCTATAGACAAGCCGGAAATTATCTATATTTATATTATACACCCCAATATGGACAAAAAAAGTGCCATGTGCTATAATATAATTAAAATGTAAGCAAAAACCAAACGCAGAAATTTTATTCTAAAGGAGGAAAAGTTATGAAATTTGATATTGACAGCATACGCAGAGATTTGGAGGAAGAGGATATGGGCGCTTTCTTTGTGGGCGGTCATGGCGGCGCTCTGTCGGAGTACTCCGATATTGAAGATGCCGACGACAATGAAATTCTTGAAACGGCTGTAAGAAAGGGTTTGAACTTGTCAAAGTATGTTAAGCATTAAAATGCTAAATAAAAAAAATAGTCTTTACTGTAAAGCGCTTCCCGAGCTCCTAAGCCGGGAAGCGTTTTTATACTAACAATAAAGACTATATAAACTTATCAATCATAAATTTATTCATAATATTATAAAAAATATTATAACGCTTTCATCTCCGCTCTGAGCTTGGGGCGTACAAAGGCAAAGAATACCGCAAGGGTGAAAAGAGAGCCGAGCACATCGGAGATGGTGCCTGCATAAAATATGTTTTCAAGGTCTGTAACGAGAGGCAGTACAAATATACAAAGGGTATAGAGAAGTTTTCTGAATACTGAAAGCGGAAAGGCATATTTTACCCTGCCCATGGCAGTCAGACCGTCCACAACGGCATACTGCACGGCAACGCCGAGCATACCGAGAGTGTATTTTGAAACAAAATCGGAGGCAAGAGCTATACTCTCTTTATCGGAAACAAAAAGCCTCACAAAAATATAGGGCACTGTCTGCGAGCATATGAGAAGCGCGCCTATGTACGCTGCGCATAGCAGAAATACATATTTGAATACATCCATTGCTTTTTTGAAATTTCCCGCGCCGTAGTGGTAGCCGTAAAGAGTTGAACAACCTGTGGTTATGCCCTGCGCGGGACAGAAAACTATAACCATAAAGCTCTGCACAACGGCTGCGCAGGCTATGTATTTATCCCCCATTATGCCGCCGTATTTTCTGAGATTTATATTCAGAAGGATTATGATAAGGTTATCAAGTATTGTTATGAGAAAGGACATAGAGCCTATGGAAAGTATTTTGCCTATTATTTTAAGGCTGTAATCGCCTATGCCTATATGTACGGGAACGCTTTTCCTCGCAAGGAACAAAAGCACAAAAAGCATTGACATGATCTGCGATATTACCGTAGCAAAAGCTGCTCCTGATATGCCCATATCAAACACGAATATAAAAAGCGGGTCGAGCACAAGATTTAAAAGAGCGCCCATAACTACCGAAACCATACCCGCTTTGGCATAGCCCTGCGCGAGTATAAATTGATTCATACCCATAGATATAAGAGAAGCGCAGGTGCCGGAAACATATATTGTGAAATATGAAACGGCATAGGGATACATAGTGTCGCTGCAGCCCAGAAAATAAAGTATATCCCTTCTGAACAAAATCAATAATGCCGTCAATGACACGCCTATTGCAATGAGCATGACGAGGGCGTTATTTATTGCCTGCGAGGCGGTTTTTCTGTGCCCATGCTTATGCTCATTAGAGCGGAACCGCCTATTCCCACCATGAACGAAAACGCGGTTATGGCTGTAACGGCAGGCGCGCATATACCTACTCCCGCGAGAGCAAGCTCACCGACGCCCTCTATGTTGCCCACAAATATTCTGTCCGCAATGCTGTATAGTATATTAAAAAGCTGCGCAAGCATAGCAGGCACGCCCAGCCTTATGACAAGGCGCGAAATGGGTATGGTGTCAAATTCCTTTTCCATACAATTATCTCCGTGTTACTTGAATTACTGAAAACAGCTTCCGCCAATAAACTCCCTTATAAGCGAATTGTCGGGTATGTCCTGCGGATTTACCGCAAGGAAGCCGTTAAGAAGATTGAGAAGCCTCTTTGCCTCCGTATAACCGCTCTCGGATTTATCCATATTGAAAAGCAGAGGCTCCGCAAATACTTTAAGCACGCCAAGCTCATATATGAGAGCCGAATTGAAGGTAACATCCGCATTCTCCTGGAAGGGGAATATATTTTCCTCCTCGCCTTTGAGTACCTTGTGCCACATGCTTATGGTGTTTGACGCGGGGAAGCCTCTGAATGCGTTGTCGCGCACAATGCGCCTTATAAGCCTTGAATCTGTGGTGGATATTCTGTTGTGCTCGTCAATATTTAACTGCGTGAGAGCGCTTATATATATCTTGAATTTATCCTCCGCGGGGATCCTTGGCGTAAGAGCGTCGTTAAGACCGTGTATGCCTTCTATAACGAGCACGTCGTCGGCTTCAAGCTGTATTTTTCTGCCCGTTGGCTTGGGTTCGCCGGTGAGAAAATCATAAATGGGCGTTTCGACTTCCTCGCCTGCCTTTAGCTTTATGAGGTCGTCGTTGAGCCTGTCTATTTCAAGTGTGTTTATGTTTTCAAAATTCCTTGTGCCGTCCTCCTCAAAGGGTATTTCTTCCCTAGGTTTATAATAGTCGTCAAGGGATATGACATGAGGCTTTATACCTATTACCTTGAGCTGAATACAAAGCCTCTTTGAAAATGTAGTCTTGCCCGAGGAGGAAGGACCTGCGATAAAAACAAGCTTTTTGCCGCTTTTTTGTATCTCGTCGGCAATGTTGGCTATTTTCTTTTCCTGAAGGGCTTCTGCAATGAGCATAAGCTCCTTTATTCTGCCGCTGCTTATGGCATCGTTAAGGCTGCCAAGCGCCGATACATTGAGTATTTCAGACCACTCGTTGTATTCCTTGAATATGGCTGTGAGCTTTTTATAATCCCTGTGGGGGTTGAGAGTGCCCGGTTTATGGGGCGACTCAAACTGAAGCACAAAGCCGTCGCTGTGCTTTACAAGATTGAATATGCCTATATATTTTGTGGAAGGCACCATTGTGCCGTAAAGATAATCATAGTAATCATTGAGCTTATAAAGCGTTATGTTGTTGGCTCTTATATATTTAAGCTCATTATAGCAATGCATGAGATTATTAGCCTTAAAAAGCTCCTCCGCCTCGGCAAAGGACACCTGTACCTTCTGTATCTCAAAATTGCTGTTTACGATATCAAGCATTTCAGCGCGAATCTTAGAAAGAAGGCTGTCTGTTATTTCTGCGCCCTTTACCGTGCAGAAAATATTGTCGTTTATGGTGTGCTCCACCCACACAACAACGCCTGCGCCCAAAATTTTTCTCACTGCGGCAAGCATTATGAACACAGCGCTGCGCTGATACACCCTAAAGCCGAGGCTTGAAGTGATGTCCAGAAATTCCACGGAGCAGTCGTTATCTATCCTATAGGCAAGGTCTCTTTCTATGTTGTCCACTCTGGCAGAAAGAATATCGTGCGGGAAGCTGCTTTTATGTACCTTGCTGAGCTCCGAAAGCGATGTGCCCTCGCCCACTTCCGTATCTGTTTTTGTGTTTACTATTGTTACCTTGTAGCGTTTCATACAATACCTCCCTGTCAGACAATATTAAGAGTCTGTCCCATTATATCCGATTTTATGAATTTTACTTCCTTAAAAGCCGATGAAAGCAAATCATAGAGCGTCTGAACGACTATTACCTCCGTGAGATAGTGCGTTGCGTCTATGAGGCATATATCCAGTTCCTCGGCATTCTGCGCGTCATGATAGCCTACATCGCCCGTTATATACGCGTCGGCACCCATTTTCTTGGCACAAAGCAGAAAATCGTAGTCCGCTCCCGCGCCCGTGCATAGAGCTACTTTTTTTATGCTTCGCGACATATCGCCGTTTACGGTTACATGTTCTGCGCAAAGCTTATTTTTTACAAGGGTTGTAAGCTCCGAAAAAGTCATATCTTTATTAAGTTCGCCTATCCTGCCCATATAAGCGCCTCCACCCATGGGCACAAGACCTTTGACGTTTTGAAGCTCCAGAAGCCCTGCAAGAGTGTAGTTTGTGCCGTAGTACGCTATGTCCAGGTTAGTATGGGCGGAATACACGAGTATATCATTTTTAATTACCTTGGCTATCCTGCGGGAAAGCGGGCTTGAATAGTCCAGATTTTTAATAGGCTTAAAAATAAAAGGATGATGAGTTATTATCATATCCGCTCCCTTTGCTGCCGCCTCGTCTATCACTTTTTCCGTGCAGTCAAGGGCTATAAGAACGGTATCTGCTGTTTTGCCGGCATCGCCTGCCATTATGCCCACATTGTCCCATTCACAGCACAATTCCTTGGGCGCTGTTTGCTCCAGTTTTTTTATTATTTCATTTGCCGTTACAGACATTTCATAGCCTCCTCACACATTTTTGCCTCGTTATAAAGCCTTTTATACGCTTCGTCGTCCTCTTTGCCGTTTGAACTCATATTTTCAAGTACATTCATTAATTTATTATATTTTGCATTTACATATTCCTTTAGTACGGGAGAACCGTCATTGAGAGGTATTTTGCCGAACATATACTCAAGCTCCGTATATGCTTCTTCGCCCTTTTCGCAGTCCATAAGTGTATAAAACTTTCCGCTGTCCCTAAAAATGCTTTCATCTGCTATTTTAAAGCCTATGGAATGTATAAAGCGCCTTACCTCCTCTATATCCCTCTGGGGCTGTAAAACAAGCTGTGAAGCTTTCAAAGCAGTATCAAAACCCTTTTTGAGTATGCTTATCATAAGAAGTCCGCCCATACCCGCAATTATTACAGCGTCGGGACGTTCATTTCCCTTTATGACATCAAGTCCGTCGCCCTGCCTTACCTCTATTTGCTCCGCAAGACCGTGAACATTTACATTGAGCCTTGCCTTATCACAGGAGCCCTCGCTTATATCTGCTGCAACCGCCCTCTTGGCAATGCCGTTTTGAACGGCATAAATGGGTATATAGGCGTGGTCTGTGCCAATGTCGGCAAGATATTCGCATTTTTTAATACTGTCGGCTATACGCTTTAACCTTAAAGATAACATAGATTCACCATTTATCAAAAACAAAACCTGCTAAAACGGGCGAGCAAAGCTCGCCCTTAAAAACTGCATTTTTTATATTATAAATAATCCTTAAGCTTCTTGCTCCTGCTGGGATGTCTAAGCTTTCTGAGAGCCTTTGCCTCTATCTGACGAATTCTCTCTCTTGTAACATTGAACTTGGCTCCAACTTCTTCAAGCGTCCTCGCCTTGCCGTCGTTAAGACCGAAGCGGAGCTTTAAAACCTCTCTTTCCCTTTCGGTGAGGGTATTTAACACTTGATCGAGCTGCGTCTTTAAAAGGGAGAACGCCGCAGCGTCCGCGGGCGCCTGTATGTCCTCATCGGGTATGAAATCTCCGAGGTGGCTGTCCTCCTCCTCGCCTATGGGCGTTTCAAGAGAAACGGGCTCCTGCGCTATCTTCCTTATCTCTCTTACCTTGTCTATGGACATCTGCATTCTTTCGGCAAGCTCCTGGTCTGTGGGTTCTTTGCCGTTTTCTTGAAGCATCTGCCTTGAAACTCTTATTATCTTGTTTATATTTTCAACCATATGCACGGGTATTCTGATGGTTCTGGCTTGGTCGGCAATGGCTCTTGTGATAGCCTGTCTTATCCACCATGTGGCATAGGTGCTGAACTTGAAGCCCTTTCTGTGGTCGAACTTTTCAACAGCCTTGGTAAGACCCAGATTGCCCTCTTGTATGAGGTCCAGGAAAAGCATACCTCTGCCTACATACTTCTTGGCTATACTTACAACAAGTCTTAGATTGGCTTCGCAAAGACGTTTTTTTGCTTCCTCATCGCCCTGCTCTATTCTTTCGGCAAGCTCTATTTCTTCTTCAGCCGAAAGAAGGGGCACTCTGCCTATTTCCTTGAGATACATTCTTACATGGTCGTCTATATTGATGTTGTCGGAGACCGAAAGGTCAAGCTCTCTTTCGCTTTCAAGCTCCATTTCTTCATCCGTATCGTCCACCTCGAGCTCAACACCCACAATGTCTATGCCCTGTGAGTCCAGATAGTCATATACCTTGTCAAACTGCTCGGGCTCAAGTCCCGCAGATGTAAGACTGTCCATCATCGTATTGGCATTTATTGTGTTCTTATTTTTCTTGGCAATAGCAATGAGCTCCTTTAATTTACCCGTAAGAATTTCATCAAAATTAGCCTCAGAATTAGTCTTATCAATTGGTTTCATTTATATTTCCATCCTTTCTCACTTGTAACTATTTTAACCGTCAGATAATGATATATACAGTTTGCTGACATTTCTTTTCATTTCCAGAAGCTCGGGAAGCCCGGGATTGCTGTAATCATCATTTATCATTTTGTCATAATATGCCTCCTTGACCCTTTTAACAAGGTCGTTCAAAGCCTTTTCCATCTCGCTGTCGGAATATGAAACCTGCCTTACAAAAAGCTCCGTTATTCTGTCCTGTTCTTCCAAGGTCTCAAAATAACCTATCACGCTTTCTCTGCTGACCGGCTTGTCCTGAGAATAAAGGCTGTAAATATAACCTACCGTCTTGATATAAAATTCTTCGACAAATTCCTCCGCCCTTATATGAGGCGAAAGTATATTGTAATATTTTCTGCCCGACACAAGTATGCTTATGAGCGTTTTTCTGGCATCGTCAACTCCGCTTCTGCCCGAAGTGCGCCTTACGCCCGGCATTCTCATAGCGGGAACGCCCTTATTTACGGCTGATATTTCGCTCTGTATGGCAGATATATCTATATCCGATAATCTCGCAACCTCTTTGAGATAGGCGTTTGTTTCTATAGAGCTCTCGACACCCGAAAGAAGTCTTGCAATATCCTTTGAGAAGGATATTCTTTCATCGAGTATTTTAAGGTCGTATTTTTTCTGTATATGCTTTGCTTGGAATATGATATGGTTCTCGGCATTTTCAAGCAGAGAGCCGAATTCCGAAGCGCCGAATTTCTTTATAAATTCATCGGGATCCTTTGCGTCATGCACCTGAAGAACTTTTATTTTAAGCCCCGCCTTTTCCATAACGGGTATGGCTCGCAGCACAGCCTTTACTCCCGCCTCGTCGCTGTCGAAAAGGAGAATAACGCTGTCGGCGTGAGCCTTAAGCACTCTGGCATGATTTTCATTGAAGGCAGTACCGAGAGAGGCGACAACATTTTTGAAGCCCGCCTGATATATGGCTATGGCGTCCATATAGCCCTCTACAAGTATAAATTCCCTTAGCTTGGCATTTTTAGCGTTGTTGAGATTGTAAAGGTTCCTGCTCTTATTGAAGATATCGGTCTCGGGAGAGTTGAGATATTTGGGCTGACCTTCGCCCAATATTCTTCCTCCGAAGCCTATTATATTGCCGTATATATCTATAATGGGAAACATAAGTCTGTTGAAAAACTTATCGTAAAAGCCCGAATTATCCCTCTTGTAGCAGAGTCCGCTTTTTACTATGAGCTCATCCGAAAAGCCCTTTGACTTAAGCTCATTGTAGAGCGCTCCCCTTGCTATGGGAGAATAGCCCAAGCCGAACTTTCGTCTTGCGCCCAAGCTCACCTCTCTTTTGTCGAGGTATTCCACGGCGTTTTTGCCTATATCCGAATTGAGCTTGTCATAATAAAACCTTGCGGCTATCCTATGTATCTCGTAGAGGTTCTGCTTGAGTTCCTTCCTTGCGGCATAATCGCCCGACATATCGGCTTCGGGCAGTATATAGCTTATTCTTTCGGCAAGAAAGCGCACCGCTTCGGGATAGGAAAGGTTATTGTGTCTCATCGTGAAGCCTATGACATCTCCGCCCGCTCCGCAGCCGAAGCAGTGAAAATACTGACCGTCTCTGTGGACATGGAACGAGGGCGTTTTTTCGTTGTGAAAAGGACAAAGACCCACATAGGAGCTTCCGCTCCTTTTAAGGCTCACATACTGCCCTATCACATCAACTATATCATTGCCCGAACGAATATCGTCTATAACCTCTCTGGGATAGTAACTCATAAATACCCCCGCCAATATACTGCGCAAAACTTATCTTAAATTAATTTTCGACACAAATTAATAATATCCTTTTTTATTTTTGCAATTATAAATAATTTTTCAATTTGCCGCCAAGCTCTTTATATACATTTTGGGCGTAGCGGTCTGTCATTCCCGCTATATAATCCACAACTATCCTCTCGCGGTAATGCTCATCTGTATTGTTGTCATAATTTTGCTTAAATTCCTCGGGCACCTCGTCAAAATTATCCTTATAGTAGCCGTAGAGCACGCTTAAGAACACTCCGTAGTCCTTTCTTTCCTCGCTGAGCATACCCGAATTGTACACATTTTCAAACATAAAGCCGCGAAGCTTATAAAGCGCCGTCCTGACATTTTCGTCAAGGCGTATGTCGTTTATTCCCTCGCTGTTCTTTATTATATTTCTTATAAGAAAATCTATTCTTTTCCTGCAGGTGTCGCCAAGGACCGCTACGCAATCGCGCGGAAGGTCGTCATCCGTTATTATGCCCGCCCTTATGGCGTCGTCTATATCGTGATTTACATAGGCTATTTTATCTGCAAGCTGAACTATCTTGCCTTCAAGAGTCTTGGGAGAGCCTGCGCCCCTGTGATTTAATATGCCGTCGAGGACCTCATGCGAAAGATTCAAGCCCTTGCCGTTTTTTTCTATTCTTTCAACAACCCTCACGCTTTGCTCGTTGTGATGAAAGCCTCCCGGCACGACACTGTTCAAATCTGCCTCGCCGAGATGACCGAAGGGCGTGTGTCCAAGGTCATGACCCAGAGCTATTGCTTCGGTAAGGTCTTCGTTTAAAAGAAGCGCGGTAGCTATGGTGCGCGCTATCTGCGACACCTCAAGAGTGTGCGTAAGTCTTGTTCTGTAGTGATCGCCCTCGGGAGATATGAATGCCTGAGTTTTGTGCATGAGCCTTCTGAACGCCTTGCTATGGATTATTCTGTCTCTGTCGCGCTGATAACATGTCCTTATGTCGCAGGGCTCCTCGGGAGCTTTTCTGCCCTTGCTTTCCCTGCTCTTTGAGGCGTAGGGGCTTAATATCTCCTCTTCAAAATTTTCCGTTCTCTCTCTTATAGTCATTTGCATCACCTCTTAATAATTATATACGGCATAAAACAAAAAAATCCTTTTTGCTTGTCGATTTTATAAACATGGGCTTGCGGAAAAAACTCCCGCATAAGCGCGGGAGTTTCTGCGTGTCGATAAACGCCTTATCGCATGGAATTTTGCGGGCGTGCAATGCACGCTCCTACGAGTGGTCAGCTCACATTGTGGTTTGCAGTAGCGTACTCTGTTATATATCAAGGTCTTAAGTCAACTATTTCATCAAATATATAGCTGTCGGCTTCTATGGCGTTTTTATTGCCTGCGACTGCTACGAAGCTGTTTTCTATAGCCTTATTTATGGCTTCATACGCTTCTTTAGTGTCGGCGGGAGTTGCTTTCCTGAGTTCTTCGGCAAGTCTTTGCGTCATATTCTTGTCAACACCGTACATCTCATCGGTAACGGCATTTTCAGCCTTTGTATATTCGCCTTCGGGATATACTACATCGTCATAAGCGGCAACTATATATTTGTCCAGCTCCTCCTGTGTAAATTCCTTATCGGCAAGGACATCCGCGGATGCAAGATGCGCATTAACGGTCTTTGCAACATTGGGATCTGAGACCGCTATACTCATGATATAATCCTTTGTATCAAGCTTATTTGAAGAACCTATGGCAGCGCTGTAAGCTCCGTTTACAAAACGCATTACGGGGATCGTATAAGCATCGTTTATATAGGCTATAAACGGCATATATTTTCCGTTGAAGCTGTCAAACTCGCCTGCGATGGCAGATGACTGATTTGCCTGTTCTATGATATAAGCCGTCTTATGCGCGGGAGTGTCCAGAGCGTACTTTGCTTTGGACATATCAAGCACGGGGAGAGCGTCAAGAACGGAAGCATTTGCATTTTCAGCCTCGGATATAACAGCATCATTGCCTATAACGGAAACGGTAAGTCCGTCTTTATGAAGCACTCTCTTTGATATATCTTCAAGCTTTGCGCAGAGAGTATCTGCATATTTGCTGTCTGAACTTAGCTTATTATATACATCACTGAGGAAATTGTAATAATCCTTACCGCTGAAGGTCTGACCCATATTTATATTATCGCTTATGCCCATAAGAGCATAGTTCTTTACACTGTTCCAGATATCTCCCGATATGGAGTTTCTTATACCGGGCATAGCTTCTTCAAGTGTATAGAGTATGTTCTCCGTGTCCATAAAGTTTGAATTTTCAAGCACATCCATAACTATGTCAAGGGCTTTGTCGTAGTCGCCCTGCTCCGAATACCAGTTTAAGCTTAATTCAAGCGTAGGCTCCGATTCGGACGCTCTTGTGAGATAGTTGATGTTGGCGGACAATGAGTTTATATAAGCAGGCATGATGTCCGTTATATCCTCGACCGTATATTTGTCCGTATCTATATTTGATATGAGCTGAGCATAGAGCATAAGATAAGGAAGATCCTCCTGTTCTATACTGCTTGCGTCAAAGTTAAGAGAATATTCGCCCACATTTTTATCTATATTATATGTATAGCTCTTGAAGCCTTCCGACTGCTCTGTTTTAACGCTGTCCGATTGTTCCGGCTCCGGAAGTTCGTCGGGAGTGATGACAACGTTGTCATTAGGCGCTGAAATTTCGTTCCATTCATTAAATTTATTTGTTTCCTCTACAAGAGCGTTTATCTCTTCGGGCGTCATTGAAGCCTTCATATTGTCAAGATATGCCCTTCTTTCAGCCTCTATTTCCTCGGCAAGTCCCGGCTTTGGCTCTACTACCACAAGCGCCGAATTGTCTGGAGACAAAAGCTCAGAAGTCAAAGCCTTAAGCATGGACTGCGATGTGTCGGATTTAAGCTCATCGGAAGCCTTGTCGGTCTGCACAAAAAGATCCGTCTTGCCGGTATTGGCCCAATAAATCGAAACGCTGATAAGTGAATTTATGGGATAATCTATACTTTCACCGTCAAGCGCCGAAGAAATGTCATCGGACTTAAGAACATTGCTGTACTCGGCAGCTCCAACGCCGTTTTGCTCTATATATTCAAGGGATTCATTTACAAGCTTAAAGAATGCGTCGCGGTATTCGCCCTCGGTATTGTTGAGTGAAAAAGTGATATACGGCTTTGCATCATATATAGCGACAAAGCTGTAGAATGAGCCCAATATATCGCTCTCACTCAGCTTTTTGTTGAATATGGAATTGCTGTTGTTGAACATTCCGGTTATATAAGCCAGCTTTAAAATATCCTCATAGTCCATGTCCGACAGGTCAATGGCATAATCCACAACAGAAGCCATTTCCGTGTTGTCGCCCTCATAAGCGGGATAAGACACAACATTCTTGGTGAACTTGGGCAAAGTGGGCTTGTTGGCATATGCGCTTAAGTCGGTATTGTGCTTTTCTTCCTTTGAAAGATATTCGTCATCCAAAAACTTTAATATATGCTTATAATCCATATCGCCCCAGAGAGATATTATACAGTTGTCAAAATGATAGCACATCTCGTAGAGTTCCTTGGCATGCTCATATGTAAGCTCCTTGTAGCCTTTATACAGCATACCTATTGAATTGGAGGCTACCTCTCCCGGATAAAGACTGTCCGCAATGGCGTTAGGCTCATTCATTGAAATATCGGTCATATAGCCTGTATCCTCGGAAAATACGGTGCCCTCTATCTGTATATCGTCCTGCGGAGAAGCAAGAGTATAGCGCAGAGCTTCGCGCTTGAATATATTTTCATTTTCCATAATACCGGGATCCACCATACAGCTCATGTATGCGTCTATCATCTTTTCAAGCTGAGGCTGGCTCATGCTTGCAAGATTATAGGATGTTATGGTCTGATTAGTCTGCGCGTTTACATAGGTATTGTATGTAGTGTTGTTTATATCGAAAAACAGATCCGACGAGGGATATTTATCCGAAGAAGCTATTATGGAATGTTCAAAAACATGGTTCCTGTCGCTCTCATCGGTCATGGGAGTTCTGTAAGCTATATTGAAAGCCAGATTTTTGTCGTCATTGCTTACATATAATATTTGGGCACCGCTTTTGATATGCTCCAGACTTATTATATCTCCCACATTCTCCGAATGGGACACATCGGTAACAACATAGCCGTAAATATGCTCACCCACGGCAGGAAGATCTTGTTCTGCCGAAACATTTACTGCGCAGAGCGGCAGAAGCATTGAAACAGCTGTAATAAAAGCGCACAATCTCATTTTCATAATTTTTACCTCCATTTTTTTATTTTAAAATATTATTTCTCATTTCATCTATAAAACCGAGCATATCCTCTGCGGTTTTCGCCGTGTTTATTTTCACCCGCATTTCTGCGCTGTGAGGAAGCCCCTTTATATACCAACCCATATTTTTGCGCATCTCCCTTATGCCTATGTATTCACCCTTGTATTCGACAAGCATAAGAGTGTGTCTTTGCGCAGTGTCAAGTCTTTCCTCCCAAGAGGGCTCGGGAAGAAGCCTGCCGTTTTCAAGATAGGCTGTAATTCGCCTGAATATAAAGGGATTGCCCTGCGCTCCTCTGCCTATCATAACGGCGTCGCAGCGCGTATAATCGAGCATTTTTTTTGCGTCCTCGGGAGAAAAAATATCTCCGTTGCCTATTATAGGTATGGTTTTTGTGTTTTCCTTTACAAGCCTTATTATGTCCCAATCGGCTTTGCCGGAATAATACTGTTCCCTCGTTCTGCCGTGGAGAGTGAGAGCGGCGGCTCCGCTCTGCTCCGCAATATGCGCCATCTCTACGGCGTTTATATGCCCTTCGTCAAAGCCCTTTCTTATTTTTACGGTAACGGGCTTATCCGAAGCCCTTGAAACGGCTTCTATTATTCTGCCCGCAAGCTCGGGCTTGAGAGAAAGCGCGGAGCCTTCGCCGTTTTTGACTATCTTTGGAGCGGGACAGCCCATGTTTATATCTATTATGTCTATGTTTTCATACTCGTTGAGCCGTCTTGCCATATCCGCCATGACCTCGGGCTCGGAGCCGAACATCTGCACCGCGCAGGGGCGTTCGCTCTCGTCCGTGTCCAAAAGCATATGCGTATTTTTGTTGTTGTACTTCATGCCCTTTGCGCTCACCATTTCGGAATACGCCAGTCCGCAGCCCATTTCCCTGCAAAGAGTTCTGAAAACCTTATCCGTAACGCCTGCCATGGGCGCCAAAAAAACATTGTTTTTTATATGTACATTGCCTATTTTCATTTCATCATACCCTTTACAAAGGTCTTGTACCAAAGCGAGAGCGAATTGAAAAGCTCCTCGTTGTTCTTTTCGGTATAGCCGACCTCCAGCTTTGCGCCTATGTCGTCATAGAGAAAGTCGTCGCTTTGGTTCATCACCTCTATGTAAACATCGGCGCTGTCCTTATAAAAGCCTATTATGGCTATGCCCTTTGTCCTCTCGGCAAGCACGCTGACTATGACGCGAAGCTCACGCTTTATCCTGTCGGGAAGTCTGTCGAATTTTTCATTGAAGAAATAGCCGTGCTTATAATATGAAGCAGAACAGAGTATGTCCTTGTTTTCGTCCATGATTATCTCCTTAAATATATCTGTCATCGCAGAGCCTTACAGACACCTCGCCCGAAAGCACGGCGGTTTCGCCGTCCTCGGAGGATATGATAAGCTCGCCTCTTTCGTTCACTCCCCTTGCAACGCCCTTTATCTCGGTTTTCCCGCCTACGGTCTTTACTTCCCTGCCGTTGTTGGCGCAGTATTTGTTGTACTCGTCCACAAAGCCCGTAAAGCCGTTTTTTTCGAAATCGTCAAAGCAGTCTATAAGCTCGGGAACTATCTTATTTATAATATCGCTGCGCTTAAAGCGTCTGCCCGTCTCCATATAAAGGGAGGTTGCCTTAAGGCTTATATCCTCGGGAAAGTCCGTGTTGTTGACATTTATGCCTATGCCCGTAACTATATAATTGACCTTCTGCATTTCGGCGTTCATTTCTGTAAGTATGCCCACAGCTTTTTTGCCGTTTATTACGATGTCGTTGGGCCATTTGATATAAAAATCAAGCCCCGTCATTTCGGAGAGTATGCGCCTGACGGCAATACCTGCGGTGAGCGTGAGTCTTGGCGCCTCAAAGGGCACAATATCGGGTCTTGAAAGAAGACTCATGTATACGCCCGCGTTCTTTTCTGCCTGCCAGCTTCTGCCAAGCCTGCCCTTGCCCGCTGTCTGCCGGGAGCAGACTGCCAGAAGTCCGCTTTCGCAGCCTGCGGCGGCTTGACGCTTGCACTCCTCGTTTGTGGAGTCTGTTTCGTCCTTATATATAAGATTGTCGTATTTTATCTCATATTCATTGAGCACGTCGGAAAAAGGCGCAAGCCTATAGCCTCTGTTGCTGACCGACTCTATACTGTAGCCCATAGATTTGAGCTTTGTTATGTTTTTCCACACTGCCGCCCGCGAAATACCCAGTTTTTCTCCTATTTCTTCGCCGGAAATATAACCGTTTTGCTTGGAGAGCAGTTCAAGCACATTATAATTCATACACTCACCTCAATAATATAATAACAAAATATTTTAATTATTGCAATTTATTTATGGACTAATGTATTGTTTTTTTTGCATTTTTAATGTATACTTAATAATTAGACAGGAGGAAATGCTATGATAAAAGGAATAGGAACGGATATAATAGAAATAAGGCGTATAGCAGAAGCCATAGATAAAAAGGGATTTATGGACAGGATATTCACAAAGGAAGAACAGAAGCTCTACCACGGCATAAACTATCAGACCCTAGCGGGAAACTTTGCGGCAAAGGAAGCCGTGGCAAAGGCATTCGGCACGGGCTTTGCGGGCTGTTCTCCCATAGAGATAGAAGTGTTGAGGGACGAAAACGGCAAGCCCTATGTGAAGCTATACGGCAATGCGCTTGATAGGCTAAACTCTATGGGCGGATGCATACATATTTCAATATCTCACAGCAGGGAGAATGCTCTCGCCTTTGCTGTGATAGACGGATAAGGGTGGTTTTATGTATATACTTAGCAGCAGCGAAATGAAGCAAGCGGAGCAGGACGCCATTGAAAAAAGAGGCGTGCCCTCATTGATACTTATGGAAAACGCCGCAAGGGGCGCAGCGGAGGAAATAGCAAAAAGAAAGCCCGAAAGCGTTATTGTTTTTGCTGGAAAGGGAAATAACGGCGGAGACGGTCTTGCGATAGGAAGGCTACTCATGGCGGAAGGAATAAGCGTAAAAATAATATTCCCCGGCGATAAAGGTAAAGCCACTACAGACTGCAAAAAAAATCTGGATATTTTAAAGGCATATGATGCTGACATTGAATATTCCGCAGAAAATGCAGAGCCCGAAAAATATGACATAACTGTGGACGCTCTCATAGGCACGGGTCTTTCAAGAGAGCTGAGCGACGAATACAAAAGGCTTGTGGACATTATAAACAGGGGGAAATATATATTTGCCATAGACTGCCCCACGGGTGTAAATTCCGACACGGGAGAGGTGTGCGGAACAGCCGTGAAGGCGGATGAAACCATAACTTTTCACCTGCCAAAGACGGGACTTATGCTCTACCCTGCCTGCGAATATGCGGGCAAGCTCAATGTAAAGCACATAGGCATACCATACACAAGGAAATATGATACCTTTGTGCTTGACGCCCCCAAGGCATTGCTGCCCGAAAGATATGCCCGCTCTCACAAGGGGAGCTACGGCAGAGCGCTTATGGTGTCGGGCTGCGACAGCATGGCAGGCGCAGCGCTCATAAACGGCACGGCTGCCTACAGCTCGGGCTGCGGACTTGTGGACATATGCTCCACGGAGCACGTGCGCGATGTGATACACAGTAGACTGCCCGAAGCCATAACATCCGACAGAAGCAATATAAGCCTTGAAAAAGCGGATGTCATTACCATAGGCTCGGGACTGGGAACAGGCGACGAGAGCAAAAAAGCCGTGGAATATGTGCTTAAAAATGCAAAAGCGCCCGTAATAGCGGACGCAGACGCGCTAAATATAATAAGCGGGAACGAGGAGCTTAAAGCCCTCACATCGGTCATAACACCGCATATAAAAGAAATGTCCGTGCTTACGGGGTTTGAGATAGAATATATAAAAAATAACTTGATAAAGACGGCAAGCGAATATGCCAAAAAATATGACACCGTTGTTGTGCTCAAGGGCAGCAGAAGCATAATTGCCTCGCCCGACGGCAGAGTGTGCATAAACACGACGGGAACGCCCGCAATGAGCAAGGGCGGCAGCGGAGATTCTCTCACGGGCGTTATAACGGGACTTATGGCGCAGGGGCTCAACGCCTTTGACGGCGCCTGCTTAGGAGCTTATATAAACGGAAAAACGGCAGAGCTTGTCGAAAAAGAAAAAGGCGCTTACGGCGTTATGGCGCTGGATATTGCAGGGAATATAGGAAGGTGCATCATGAAGCTTTGAGGCTGTGAGACTTAATATAAAAAAGCAAAAAATTATATCCCCTTTTCATAGTATTCATAAGGGTCGAGGTATTCTCCGTCGAGCATTATCTCATAGTGAAGGTGGGGTCCCGTGGAATTGCCCGTGCTGCCGGTATAGGCTATCACATCGCCCTGCTTCACATCGCTGCCCTTGTCTGCGGCAAAGTCTGTGAGGTGGGCATAAAGTATATCATAGCCGTCGTAGGTGTGATATTTTATCCACTTGCCGTAGCTCTGCGAATTGCCCATATCCAGAACAGTTCCGCTCTTTACGGCGCGCGCCTCGCTTTCAAGGGGTACGCCTATGTCAAGTCCCTTGTGATTTTCATTCTTGCCGGTAACGGGATTTGTCCTGCTGCCGAAAACATCGGTTATAACACCGCCGTTTACGGGCTTCAGCCACGCCTCATTGGGCGTCTGAAGCTTTTTTTGTATGTTGTAATACGAATTTTCCTCCGCCTTTTCTATTATCTCGCGGGCGTTATCATCGGGCACAAAATCTTCATTGTTAAGAAAGCTTACGCTCTTGGCGTCTATTACAAATTCCTTTATATTGCCTGCCGTTTCCTTTACCGTTTCAACAGATGTGTTGACAGTCAGAAATCTCTCCGCCATTGTTCTTATGCTTTCATTGTAATGCACTGCGCCCAGCATGGCTATTGCAAGACCTATGCATATATTGAGTCTCAAAATAAAGCTTGTCCCCTCGCTTTTTCTTGCGGAAGTATGTCTTTTTGCCCTGCCCGCCTTCTTGTGCTTTGCGGAATAGTATTTTTTATCCATAATGAAAATCACCTCTACATAATTATATGATGAGGTGATAGAAAATATTACTTTATTTGCAAGCTTTATGCTCTGGGTATGAATATAAAGGCTATGAGCATGAGAAAGCCTATGATATATAACAGAGGGCTTATTTTTTTGCCCTCCTGCCTTCCGCAGAAAATGTGTATGAGCACATAGCTTACAACGCCTATGCTTATACCTATGAGAAGGCTGTTTGTAAAAGGCATGAGCACCATTGTCAGAAAGGCGGGCACTGCCTCCGTTATGTCGTTGAAGTCTATATATCTCAATACTCCCATCATGAGCACGCCCGCAACGATGAGCGTTGTTGCGGTAGCCGCGGAGGGAACGAGCGAAACAAGAGGCGAAAACGGCACGGAGGATAAAAACAGGAAGCCCGTAACAAAGGCTGTCATTCCCGTTCTGCCGCCCTCTATGACGCCCGCTGTGCTCTCAACATAAGTTGAAATGCTTGTAGAGCCAATGAGCGAGCCGAAGCATGTGGTCGCGGCATCCACTTCCATTATGTGCGGAAGCTCCTTTCCGCCCTTTTCATTTTTTCTTGATACGTCTATATAGTTGTCCATGGCTATGAACATGGATATGGTTTCAAATATATCCATGATACACAGGCAGAAAATAATTATAACTATGCTCAAAACAGACGACAGCAGCCGCCCGCCCGACAGATCCAGAAGTCCGCCGAAATCCAGCTTTACGGCAAAAGCCGCAACATCCATATTATAACCGAACTCAAAGGAATTTTTTACTGCTATGAGCCCAAGGGGTATCGCCGCTATTATGCAGGCTATCTTGCCTATGAATATTGCTCCGTGAACATGCTTTTTGAGCATAACGGCAATGAAAATGACAACGACAAGGGCAAGAACTGCGCTTACATTGTTTTTATCCGCCATGTTAAGGCTGAAAATGGTTGCGAAGGCGCTGTCCGAAAAGTTGATTATATGCGCCTTTGAAAGTCCCGTGCAGGCAATGAAAAAGCCTATGCCCGCACTTACCGCATATTTTAGATTATTTGGTATGGCTTCGTGGAGCTTTGCCTCAAGACCCGATGCCGAGAGGATAAAGAAAAGAAGCCCCGATATGAAAACGAGGGTGAGCGCCTGATTGTAGCTATAGCCGAAGCCCCTGCAAATGGTATAGGTAACAAAGGTGGCTATGGCTACGCTTGGACCCTGGACAAAGGGCAGATTTACTATAGTACCTATAAATACGGAGGCAAAGCCTGCCGCTATGAAGGCTATAGCCGTGAGCGCAACAAGCACCTGCGCCGCAGTTATGTTGCCATAGACAATGGCATCCTTTATTATGTCGCCGTTGGCATTCACTGCGCCCGGAAATGCCTCTATAAGGATTTCGGGCACAAGCATAACGGCATAAATAAGTGTGAAATAGTTTGTTATGCCTGCAAGTATCTCCGTTTTAAGCTCGGAATTATGTTCTTTTATCTTGAAATATTTTGTGCAAAAAACACCTAATCTCTTAAACATGGTACCCCTCTCTTCCCTTATGTATTAATAATAACAGAAATTGAAAACGTTTTCAATACGAATTTATAAATATGCGGGGAGATGAGGAGATATACGTAAAGCCTAAACGGCTTTGTTATATTTTTAAAATTATAGCTGTCCCGATTTTTTCAAGTTGCAGTCTCGTCAGAGCATTTGCAGATTTTCAGGAACGGTTTTGCCGCCCGAATGCCACGGTGTGATATGGTCGGCGTGCATTTTTTCATATTCATAATACTGTCCGCAGATAGGACATATGCCTTCCTGCTGTTCATATGCTGTGCGTTTGTCCTCGTCGTCAAACTGACGAAGGCTTAAATATTTTTCCTTACCGCTCAAAAGATATTCGTATACACCGCTCTTTTTGGTGACTTCCCTATCAGCCATAAGGGCTGTTATCTTTGTTTCAAGCTCAGCAGGATCAAGAGAGGCATTGCCATATTGATTGTATAAAAGTCCCCATTCAAGCCCCTTCATTTCCTTGCGGTATTTCGGGAAAATAGTCTGCACCCAAGTAATTACGGAGTTGAAATATATCCACAAAGCCGAAGCGTTGCTGTCCTGCTGATGAGCAGACATATATTTTTCAATATCCATGCCTTCCTTTGCCGAAATCCATTTGAGAGCTTTTTTAAGATATGCTTGTCTGTTCATTTCACCGTTGAGATATTTATTAGCCATTTTATATGCAACACAGCCGCTTTTGCTGAAATAGCGCTTTGCATCCGTAAGCCACGGTCCCGTATAAATGGCATTTCTCAGCTCCTGAGCCGTAAGCACCGCTCCCGCTATATTTATAGTCTTGAACCACTCAAGCTTTTCCTTATCGTTGCCCTTACATATGTATATCATCAATTTATAGTTGAGGAAGTTATTTTTTTCAAATTGCGTGAGATTATGGAATGTTTTTGGACTTTCATCTATCATCACCGAAAAATCACCGCTGCAATATTGGCATATGCTTACCGTGCGCTGCTGCCCGTCCAAAAGCTCATAGTTTCCCTTGCCGTCCTCCACCCAATACATGACATTGAGAGGAAAGCCCTTGAAAACGGTATCTATAACGGCGTTGCGCTCCTTCTCCTTATACACAAACTCACGCTGAAACGCAGGGCGTATATTGAGCCTGCCTCCATAGCCTACAACTCCGCTCTCGTCATTGTCCTCGTAGCCATTAAAAATTTCCGATATTGTGTGTTCTTCCAGTCTTATTTCCATAGTTAAGCCTTCTTTCTTATTAAAATTCTTGCATATCTGCTATGTTTATATATCTCAGTTTTTTATTATTTCCTATATCTACCTCCAAAACTTGCTATTATAAAAAATGTTACAATATTTATCCGCTAATCTTTTTTATAATTATTCTAAAATAGGGGCATTTACCATTTATGCACAAGTCTCTATCGTCATCGCCTTTTCTGAATTTAATAATCTCAAATTGGTCCGGATTATATTTATCCATAAATGTAATAGGGACTCCCATATATCCCTCGTAATCACAGGGAATATCTGCTGTCTTGTCAACATTAATTGCATTGTAATTATCGTATGTAGGGTATGCTTCGGGAGTATAATGTTTATACAAAATCAAATTTTCATGTCTTTTTTGAATATCTATGTTTGTATACCACATTACCCCTGAAACTCTAATCATACCTTCCTTATGTTGACTTGATTTTGCATAATCTTCATAATTTGTATTTATAAAAAAACCTACATTACCAGAAAATCCGTATCCAAGCCATATTCTGTTCTCTTTTATAAGAGGGAAAATTTCCTTATATGTAATTGCGTTTTGATTACCGATAATTATAAACTTTTTATCATACTTAATAAGCTGTGCTACATACTCTCTGAAAAGCGAAAACGGCGGATTTGTAACCACCATATCTGCCTCTTTCAAAAGCTCTATACATTCATCCGAACGGAAATCACCATCGCCTTTTAAAAGCTCCGGAGGATTGTTTTTGAGCATTGTTTCAAAATCCTCAAGGTCTATAGCTCCGTCCCCATTTTCGTCCTTTACCTCCGTTATCTCGATTTTGTAAGGTTTTTTGCTCCTTTCCCTCTCGTCTGTCTTTGTTTCATCGTCAAAAAGACTTAGCTGTGTATACATAACGGGAGAAGTAGAATAGCAGGTCGCTATAAGCTTTTTCAAGCCTAGGGTGTTAAAATTCATAGCAAAATATTTTACAAAATTGCTTTCATACGGGTCATCGCAGTTGCAAAAAACCACCTTGTCCTTAAAATGCTCCTTGTAGTGCCTCAATTCGTTTTCAATATCCGAAAGCTGAGTATAAAATTCGTCCTTCTTTGCCTTGTTTGCATTGCTTAGATTTTTATTGTTTCCCATGTCCGCCTCCAAAACTTGCCGTAAATGAAAAAATTTAGATAAATATTCTCTAATATAGAGAATATTATATCATTAATTCTCTATATTAGCAAGTTATTTGGGATATAATTCTCTTAATATGAAACTTAGAGGTGAAAAAATTGTACGATCTTGGCTTATTTATAAGAGAACACAGGATAAAGCATAAGCTTACACAACAAGAACTTGCCGATATGCTCCATGTTACAGACGGAACAGTAAGCAAATATGAGGCTAACACCATGATTCCGCCGTTTGAAACTCTGCGCTCTATAGCCGGCATCTTTAATGTTTCTATGGACGAACTTTATGGAATGAAGCATCGAGAAATTCTCTCCACTCATGGACTTTCGGAAGAACAAACCAAAACTCTAAAAGATTTGATTGATGCTTACCGTATGAAAAACTATCACACTACTAATCAACTCACACAAGAACAATTTGCAACACTGGGACAAATTGTTGCCGAACTAACAAAATAAATATCAAAAAAAAATGCACCCCAAAGTATAATACTTTTGGAGTGCATTTTGCTTATTAGCACAATTTTAAAAAATATATTGATTTTTTTTAAAATTTCGGCTAAAATAGGATTATGATAGATATTAGCCGAAAAAAGGATGTGATGATATGAAATATATAAGACGGCATATGGAAAAACTGTTTTTGGAGCTAAACAAGGAATATCCCGCTATACTTATAACGGGACCAAGGCAGGCAGGCAAGACCACAATGCTTGAAAAGCTTATTGAGGAGGAGGGCATACACAGAAGCTATATATCTCTTGATGATCTTAACGAAAGAGAAATGGCAAAAAGCGACCCTAAAATGTTCCTTCAGATACACAAGCCTCCCATATGCATAGATGAGGTGCAATATGCTCCGGAATTGTTTACCTATATAAAAATTCATGTAGATAATAATCATTCTCCCGGTGAGTTCTGGCTTACGGGTTCCCAAATTTTCAGACTGATGGAGGGTGTTCAGGAATCGCTTGCGGGCAGAGTGGCTATTTTGCATTTATCTCCTTTATCCCAGCAGGAAATATATGGCGGTTCCGACATACCCTTTATGCCCGATGTTGAACAACTGAGCAAAAGACCCGTTGCCGTGCGCACCGTAGACGAGGTATTCGGCAACATATATATGGGCGGAATGCCGGCTATTGTAAGCAAGAGCTACAAAAACAGCAAAATTTTCTATTCAAGCTATATTGAAACATATCTTGAAAGAGATGTTAGAGAATTATCGGGCGCAATAGATTCGCTTAAATTTTTCAGATTCATAACGGCAGCTGCGGCAAGAACTTCTCAGCTTGTAAATTACAAGGCAATAGCTGATGACTGCGACATGGATCAGAACACTGTAAAGTCTTGGCTTAGGATATTGGAAACTTTGGGCATTATTTTTTATCTGCATCCATATTCAAATAATGTTCTCAAAAGAACCGTAAAAACGCCAAAGTTATATTTTTACGATACGGGTTTGGTATGCTATCTCACAAAATGGAGCAGTCCCGAAACCGCAATGTCAGGCGCTATGGGCGGCGCTCTTGTTGAAAACTATGCTGTGAGCGAGATAATGAAAGGCTATCTGAATGCCGGACTTGAACCCTATATGTATTATTACAGGGATAAGGACGGAAAGGAAATAGATCTTATACTTGAAAGGGACGGCGTGCTCTGTCCTATTGAGATAAAGAAGACTGCCCTGCCCGACAAACGGCTGACAAAGGTTTTCAATGTGATAGACAAGCCGCCTCTGCGCAGAGGAACAGGCGCCGTGATATGCATAAACGACAAGCTGAGCGCCTTTGACAGCAGCAACATTATAGTGCCTGTTGGAATGTTATAAAAAACACCCGCCTTTTCGGCGGGTGCATTTTTATTATAATATATATCCCAGAACTACGCCCCAGTATTTAACTATATCGTTTTCTGTGCTGTAGTAGGTGTAGCAGTCGCCTGCTTCGTATACATAGAACGAGGAGTCAAAGAATGACGGCTCGCCGTATACTGCCTTTACCTCGGATATGTTCTTACCTATGGGAGCAAGTCCCGTGTCGGTAGTAATTGCGGGGTCGTTTATTTCTATCTCGTCAATATAATCTCCCGTTGAGTGGGGATATGTATAAATGTTTACAAGACCGTAAGTAAATGTCTTTTCCTTGCCCGAAAATTCCTTGCTGGGCTCCTCGGAATAGTTGGTGGTAGAGCCAAGAAGCGGAGCCACCTCGGACATATTGGAGTTGAGGAGTATTTTGTTTCCCTTCAGTGTCAAGCCCAGATCCTTCTTTGTGGGAGTGGATATAACTCTGGGTGCGGGCGTAGATGCCGCGGGTGTCTGAACAGCAGGTGTAGGAGCCACGGGAACGGGCGTTACCTTGGGCGTTGTGCTTGATGCCGTGCTGACCGATGTTTTTGTCGCAGTCTTAGCGGCGGGTGCCTTGGTGGTCGTCTGAGTCTGCGCATTGGTGGCTGCCTGTGTTGCAGCCTGTGTTGAGACTGCCAAGGTCGTCTGCTCGGAAACAGCCTCTGTAGATGCCTCCGTAACAGCCTCCGAAGCGGCTTCTGTGGTCGCCTCGGTATCGCCTGCCTTATTGCCTCCGCAGGCTGTAAGCGCAAGCGCTATCATTAATACGGGAAATATCCCGAGAGCTTTTTTCATAATTGATCCCCTTTCTTACGGAAATGAATATAATTTCTTAACGATAATGTTAAGTATATCTATATTTAGAAGTATACTATCATTTGAACAAAAAGTCAACAAATTTACATATAATTTAAAAATTTTTATATACCGTCTTCATTGAATATTTAATTCAGTATATGAAAATAAATAAAAGAAGATATTGGGGCTGTTTTGCTTTATTTATTTCATATTGTAGCATTTTATGCATTTTTTGTATAAAACTTCTTTACATTTTCAGAATTTGGGTATATAATTTTAGTATGTACATTTTTATAAAGAAAGGGAAATTAAGCTATGAACAAAAGAGATAAATTTTCGGGAAATATAGGCTTTGTGCTCACAGCGGCAGGCTCTGCGGTGGGACTTGGAAACATATGGAGATTTCCGTATCTCACGGCAAAATACGGCGGAGGTCTGTTTTTGGTGTTTTACATTCTGCTGGTGCTTTCATTCGGCTATACGCTTATGATAGCGGAAAACGCTATAGGCAGAAAAAGCGGAAAGGGTCCGCTCGCAGCATTTGCGGCGCTTAATAAAAGATGGGGCTTTATAGGTGTGTTTGCAACTCTTGTGCCTATGATAATACTGCCCTATTACAATGTAATAGGCGGTTGGGTAATAAAATACGCCGTAACATTTTTATCGGGCAGTCATTCAAACGCCGCGCAGGACGGATTTTTCGAAGATATGCTCGCTTCGCCTACCACTCAGCTTATGTTTCAATTCATATTCTCGGCTGTAACAACGCTTGTACTATTAAGAGGCGTGCAGAAGGGCATAGAAAAATTCAGCACAATACTTATGCCCTTGCTTGTAGTGCTCGCCATAGTTGTGGCTATATATTCAATAACGCTCCCCGGAGCATCCGTAGGACTTAAATATCTTTTTATACCCAACATAAAGCACTTCTCAATACAGGGAATACTTGCGGCGCTGGGACAGATGTTTTATTCGCTCTCGCTCGCCATGGGTATAATGATAGCTTACGGCTCATATCTTCCAAAGGACAGCGACCTTGAAAAAAATGTGAGCCATATAGAAATATTCGACACGGGCATAGCCTTTTTGGCTGCGCTTATGATAATACCCGCTGTGTTCGCCTTTTCGGGCGGAGATGAGAGCGCTCTCTCGGCAGGTCCGGGACTTATGTTCAAAACGCTTCCGAAGGTGTTTGAAAGCATGGGTATGTCCACAATAATAGGCTCTGTTTTCTTCGTGCTCGTTCTGCTTGCGGCTCTCACATCGTCCATATCCATAATGGAAGCCATTGTTTCATCTCTTTGCGACAAATTCGGCTGGAAGAGAGAATACACAACAATAGGCGTGGGCATAGGCTCGTTTCTTCTGGGCATACCGCCCATACTCGGCTATAGCCTGTGGAGCGGAGCAGTCCTGGGCGGCATGACAATACTGGACATGATGGACTTTATAACAAACTCGGTGCTCATGCCCATAACTGCCCTTCTCACCTGTATTTTCATAGGCTATGTTGTGGGCGTTGGAGTTGTGCATGACGAGGTTATGATATCCTCCAAATTCCGCCGCAGGAAGATTTTTGACATAATGATAAAGTATATTGCGCCGCTGTTCATAACCGCTATACTTATATCGTCCGTGCTTAATTCGCTGGGAATAATAAAGCTTTAAACAGGTCGCCCCTGCACTGTAAGCAGCGAAAATATAAATGACGGCTTTTTTGATATAAATATATTTTTTACAGTATAAACCCCCGTTTATTTGCAGACGGGGGTCATTTTTTACAGCTTAGCTTATAGCTCATATCAATAAGAGCGAATATTTTGTCCTCGGGTACGCTGCCGTCCAAAAGTATAGATATCCAGTATTTTTTATTCATATGATAGCCCGGCAGGATCCCCTCGGTAAGTCTAACGGAGCCTATCAAAAGAGGGTCGCATTTGACATCTATTATATCCTTTTCATCTCCGCTTTCAAGTCCGAGCTTGTCGGCGCCTATTCTCATAAAAACGGCATACCACTTTCGGCTTTCGCTGTTTCTCAATACGGCTGTGTCGGGATATCTCTCCCAGAGGTATTCGGGCGAAGTGCCGTATTTTTTATATACATATTCAAAAATCTTTTCTTTCAAAACACATCACGCTCCATATAAAATGCTTCGCTTAAATTATAGCAAAAAATGCTATATTATTCAACAATATCGAGCCCGTAAAAAAATTATTATAAAAAAATTTAAAAAATCTATTGACAAAAAAATGAAATTAGTGTATGCTAATTATAGTTAGCATTAACTAATGTAGATAGCAAGCTCTAATTTGAGTAGTTAAGGCTAACTAAAATTTAAGCAATATTGTTAGCTTTGGCTAACATTTTTATTTAAAATATCGGTTAGTTGCTGCTAATCAAGGAGGAATTATGATGCCGTTGACACTTTGCCCCGTCGGGGAGGAAAACATTATAAAAAGAATAGGCGGAAGGGACGACGTGAAGCGCCACCTTGAAAACCTAGGCTTTGTTGCGGGAAGTACGGTTACCGTTATATCCGAAATGGGAGGAAACATTATAGTAAACGTTAAGGAAGCCCGCATTGCCGTAAGCAAGGAAATGGCAGGCAAAATAATGGTGTAATAAATAATAAATATACAGCCTTTTGGCTTAAAATTTAAGGAGGAAAATATGAAAACTTTAAAGGACGCCAAAATTGGCGAAACGCTGAAGGTCATAAAGCTTTCGGGAGAAGGCGCTGTAAAGCGGAGAATAATGGACATGGGCATAACCAAGGACGTAGAGCTCTATATTCGCAAGGTGGCACCTCTGGGCGACCCCGTTGAAATAACGGTGAGAGGCTACGAGCTTTCAATAAGAAAAGCAGACGCCGAGATGATAACCGTGGAATAGATCATAAATTAAGGAGGATACATAAAATGAGTATCAGAATAGCTCTTGCGGGCAACCCAAACAGCGGTAAGACAACTTTATTCAACGCTCTCACAGGCTCAAATCAGTATGTGGGTAACTGGCCCGGCGTTACGGTGGAGAAAAAAGAAGGCAAGCTTAAATTCGACAGCGACGTAACAATAATGGATCTGCCGGGCATATATTCTTTATCGCCCTACACTCTTGAAGAAGTTGTTGCAAGAAATTATCTTATAAACGAAAGACCCGACGCAATACTAAACATCGTGGACGGTACAAACCTTGAAAGAAATCTCTATCTCACAACACAGCTCACGGAGCTTGGCATACCCGTTGTTATCGCTATCAACATGATGGATATTGTAAAGAAAACGGGCGACAAGATAAATACAGCCGAGCTTTCACGACAGCTTGGTTGCAAGGTCATAGAAATATCCGCTCTTAAGGGCACGGGCATAAAAGAGGCCTCCGACGCTGCCATAAAGGCGGCAAAGAGCGAAAAAGCAGCCGCTCTGCATGTGTTCGGCGGAGAAACGGAGCACGCCATTGCCCACATTGAAGAATGTCTTAAGGGCAAGGTGGACAGTGTTCAGGAGAGATGGTTTGCAATAAAGGTATTTGAAAATGACGAGAAGGTAATGCAAAGTCTCAAGCTTGACGCCGGCACACTCAAGGACATAAAGGAAGTAGTCGCAGGCGTTGAAGAGGAGCTTGACGACGACGGCGAAGCCTGTGACTCCGAATTCCGCCTCGATCAGCT
>CANRNM010000010.1 GCA_947631975.1 uncultured Clostridia bacterium | reverse complement strand
CGTGAGCTTGGCGCTGACTCCATACCTATAAATATTTTAAAGCCCATAAAAAATACAGCCTTTGAAAATGCAAAGCCCTTAACTATGGAAGAAATACTTAGGACAGTTGCAATATTCAGATATATAAACAAAACTGCCGACATACGCATGGCGGCGGGCAGGGAGGAGCTTAAGCAGGGCGGACGCGCGCTGTTTTCGGCAGGCGCGGACTCTGCCATAACGGGCAATTTTCTCACCACCGAGGGCTCCGCGGCGGAAAGAGACAAAAAAATGCTTAAAGAAATGGGGGTTGAATTGTGAATAAAAAAAATACGGCGGCAAACACAAAAACCATAACCTACACTGCGCTTATGACAGCCGTTATGTGCGTGCTTGCGCCCATGTCCGTGCCCATAGGTCCCGTGCCCGTGTCCTTCACTAACCTTGTGATATATTTTTCGCTCTATATTCTCGGCACAAAAAGGACATTTCTTAGCTATACTGTTTATTTTCTGCTCGGGCTTATGGGTCTGCCCGTCTTTTCGGGCTTCTCGGGAGGCGTCGGAAAGGTCGTGGGTCCCACGGGCGGCTGCCTTGCGGGATTTTTTGTTATGATATTGCTAAGCGGATATTTCATAGAACGCTTCGCAAATAAATTGATCCGTTTTGCAGGCATGCTCGCAGGTATAGCCGTGGTGTATGCTATGGCTATGCTGTGGTTTTCGTTCGTAATGCAGACGGATCTGAAAACGGCTTTTCTCGCCTGCGCCGCGCCGTTTGTAGTCATTGATGTTTTAAAAATGCTCGCCGCTTTGTATTTCGGAGAAAAAATAAAAAGGCGTATAAACGCCGATTGAGAGGGGGCAGGGCGATATAGTAGCTTATCGTAGACCGGTACAGCTTTACAAAATCTTCTCTCAGCATGATTTTTTCTACCTCTTTCCAAGGCATACGTATCGTCTCCTTCGTATGCCTTTTATTATATTAAATTTTGTAAACCATGTGCTTAGACATTTTGTAAACTATGTTATCATACTATACACATTGCCCGCCCGCTTTATAACATTTTTGATTTTTTCGACAGTCTGGGGAGACCATAAAGGTCTCCAAAAAACATTATGAAATATCAAAGCGAATTGCCCTTTTCAAGGCTTATTCTATTGAATATCTTAAGTATATCGTCCACATCGGCGTTTTTCTTTTCTTCGGCGTTCAAGTCCATTATGACATTGCCCTCGTGCATCATGACAAGTCTGTTGCCGTATTCGAGAGCATACCTAAGATTGTGAGTAACCATAATGGTGGTGAGCTGTTTTTCTCTTACCACCTTATCGGTGAGCTCCATTATTATCTCCGCCGTCTTGGGATCGAGCGCAGCCGTGTGTTCATCCAAAATGAGAATATCCACGGGCGTCATGACCGACATGAGCAGAGCAAGAGCCTGCCTCTGACCGCCCGAAAGCAAGCCCACCTTAACGCCCAGCTTATCCTCAAGACCGAGACCGAGCTGCGAAAGAAGCTCCTTGTAGTGGTCTATCCTCTTTTTGTTGGTGCCGCGCGTAAGACCGAAAAGCCTGCCCTTGTTGTCGGCAAGCGACATATTTTCAAGTATAGTCATGGACGAGCAGGTGCCCATGGCGGGATTTTGATATACCCTGCCTATAGTGCGCGAACGCTGAAAATCCTTGAGCTTTGATATGGAATTGCCGTTTATGACTATATCTCCGCTGTCAATGGGTATTGAACCGCATATGATATTGAGCATGGAGGTCTTGCCGGAGCCGTTGCTTCCTATAATGCTTATGAAATCGTCCTTTTTTACCTCAAAATTGAAATCAGTGAAAAGGCAGGTCTCGTTTATTGTGCCGCTGTTGTATATCTTATTTATATTGCTTAGCTTTATCATCAGTCGGCACCTCCCTTTTTGACACTGCTTATTATGAGTATGACAAGGAAAAGCGCGCCCGTTATAAGCTTCATGTCTATCGCAGCCATACCGCAGGTGATGGCTATGGCAACGCACGCCTTATAAATGACAGAGCCTATGATGACGGCTGTGGTAGCCTTTAAAAAGCTGAACTTGCCGAATACATTTGTGCCTATTATTACGGAGGCAAGACCTATAACTATAGTGCCCGTGCCCATTGAGATATCAAAAAATCTCTGCTGCTGGCACATAACGCTGCCCGCAAGCGCCACAAGGGCGTTGGCTATGATAAGACCTACTATCTTGACCGTGCCCTTGTCCTTGGCAAGAGAGGTTACGACGGTCTCGTTGTCGCCCACAGCCCTCAAAAGATAGCCCGACTTGGTGTTGAGATAAAGGTCCATTATTATCTTGCAAAGCAGAGTTATAACAAATATGACTATGACGGTGTTGAAGGCTCCCGCCTTATCCCTCAAGGGCGAAAGCTTGAAAATGGTATCGTCGCTGAATATGGGGATATTGGCTTGTCCGCCCGTGATGTGCAGATTAATGGAATAGAGCATAGTCATGGTGATTATGCCCGAAAGCAGATCGCGCACCTTGAACTTGACATGGATGATACCCGTCGCAAGTCCCGCCATACCGCCTGCCAAAAACGCCGCGGGAAGCGTTATATAGGGATTTATTCCCGCCTTGATCATTACAGCACTGACAGCAGCTCCCAGTGGAAAGCTGCTGTCTACGCTCAAATCAGGAAAGTCCAGAATTTTATAGGTAATATATATACCGAGAGCAAGTATTGAATAAATAAAGCCCTGCTCAAAAACACTTAATAACAAAGCCATAATGCTTCTCCTTATTCTTCTGCGGACACCTCTGCCGCCTCTGACTTAAGCTCGTCGGGACAGCTCATATTGAGAGCCTCGAGAGCCTTAGAGTTGATATAAAGGCTGTATTCCGTGATAGTTTCATAGGGTATGTCCTGAGCCTTTTCGCCTGCAAGAACTCTGGCTGCCATTGCGCCCGTCTGCTTGCCGAGAGCGATATAGTCAAGACCTTCCGTTGCCACACAGCCCTTTTCGACCTGCTCTATCTCGCTGCCGAATACGGGTATGCCCGCCTTATCCGCTGCGTCGAGCAAAGTTGCAAGAGATGATACAACAGTGTTGTCCGTAAGGTTTGAAATGCAGTCTACCTTTGAAGCAAGGTCGGCAGCCGCTAAGGGGATATCGCTTGTCTGGCTTATGCCGCTGTCAACTATCTCAAAGTCATAGTTGGGAGCAAGCTCCTTGTATTCCTCTATTGCGCTTACGGAGTTTGCCTCGCTTGTGGTGTAGAGTATGCCTATCTTCTTTGCGTCGGGCATAAACTTCCTTATCATTTCAAGCTGAGCGTCGATGGCAAGCTTATCGCTCGTACCCGTAACATTGCCTACGCTCGAGCCGTCCTCATTAGCAAGCTCAGCAGCAACGGGGTCTGTAACAGCCGTGTAAATAACGGGTATTTCGCCGTTTGCGACATTATAGCAAGCCTGAGCCATGGGTGTTGCGACACCGCAGATAAGGTCGGGCTTTGCGGCAGCCATAGACTGCGCTATCTGATTGGCGTTAGCCATATCCGCCTGAGCGTTCTGGAGGTCGTAAGTAACATTTTCGCCCTCAACATAACCCGCTTCCTCCATGCCGAGCTTGAAGCCCTCAACGCAGTTGTCAAGAGAACCGTGGGGCGCAAACTGAGCGATAGCAACATTGACCGACTCTGCGGGAGCGGAAGCCTCGCCCGAAGCGTTATCAGCCGAAGAACCGCAGCCCGAAAGCATTGTGAGCGCGAGCATTGACGCCGTAATAAGTACTATAAATTTTTTCATGTTGATTATCTCCTTTTTTATTATTTTATTTGGTAATTATATCATATTTATATAAGTTTTACAACATATTTTAATAAAATGGACATATTTTTTTGACGTGCTATTTTATGTTTTCAATATAATGGCATTTGGGATAATTACTGCATCCCCAAAAGCTATTGCCCGCATTGTTGCCCTTTTTAGCCGTTCTTAAAATCAATTTGCCGCCGCAGCGCGGACATATCTTATCAGAAATGGCATTATCATCAGAACTAACCGTTTCAAGCTCTGTCTCCGAAGTTTCCGGCTTTTTGATATCGTCCGTATCGGGTTTTGGCTTCGACGAATGTTTGTATTTGTTTTCAATATTTTTTATATGTTCCAGCTTAAGCTCGTTGTCCGCCTGTGTCAAAGGATATAATTTTTCATAAATGGCATCCAGCGTATCTTTGCTGTACGGAACACCTACAGTTTTTACATTTTCTCTTACAGCTTTCAATATATTGTATCTGTTTATGACAAAATGCTCCTTGCTTGTAAGAGTAATATTTTTTAATGTACATCTGTCGCTGAAAACAATATATGAAAACAAAGGGACTTCGGAAAAATCCTTTAAATATCCCTTGAGATATTTTAAATGTACCTTGTTCTGTATTATCGGATTGAGAAACTGTGTTTTGTGAGATTTTCCTCTACCCGCAGGTAATGTTTGTGTCCAGTTTTTCTGATTTTCATTTCCGAATATCCAACCGCTGTAATTTTTAGACTCAAAAACATAAATGCCCGAATCATGGAGAAGAATAACATCTATCTCGGTCGTTGTACCGTCATTTTTGGGTATATAGCAGTTAAACAAAAACCGTTTATAGCCTTCGAGCCTTGATAAATACATATATGTATAATATTCTCCCTTAAGCCCTTTATTATAAAGCACTCTTAAGTATGGATTATGAGTAATTCTGTAATATTCGGTTTTTCTGTATGAATAGTCCTTTAAAAAATATATTACAGCCAGAAAAACGACAATAATAAATGTTATTTTGTAATTCATCATTTAATCTCCATTTAACTTTGCGATATTAATTATTATAGGCATTGTAAACTCCGTGTCCGTTTTCGTTCCTATAGTAGAGAGAATTGTCCGTTTTGCTCACCACATCAAGATGAATGGTAATATTTTCGGCATTGTTGTTTTTAAGAGTGCGCACAGCCTCGGAACAGAACTCGTCGTAAAGTCCGCACCTGTCGTTCCACTCCGTTTCAAACTCACTGTCGTTCGAGTTGATGCGAAGCGCGCTGTCGTCGTCTATATAAGCCGTTATAGTCGCAATATTTCCGTCGTATGAAAGCTCGAAGCCCGCGCTTTTCGCAAGGGAATCAAGAGCCTTGTAAGCGGCGCTGTCCCCGAAATCCGTGCTTTTTCTTGAAGCGTCCTTGCCGTCGTCGGGCTTTTCCTCCGACCCTTCATCGGCGTCCTGTCCGGACTTTTCATCGGCTTGCGTAAGCTCCTCGGCTTCGTCGGTTTCTGTTTTTTCCTCTGCCTCCTCAACATCGGAGCCGGCTTCATCGGCGTATTCCGTGGTGGTCTCCGTAGAAGCCTCCGAAATGTCTCCGTCTTTTTCATCCTTGCCGCAGCCCACGGAAAACGCAAGGCTTACCGCAAGGGCAATAGCCATATATTTTTTCATATATATCCCTCCCGTGTGAATGATAATATACAAACATGTCTATTTGTCGCCCAGAGATATGCCTATCTGTCTGGCGGCAACTATCATCTGGCTGTCGGTGGGCACGGTCTTGAGCCTGCCTGCGACCTCGCTTAAGGGTACGGCTGTTATATCTCCGTCCTTCATGGCTACCATGTTGCCGAATTCCCTGTTTATGATGAGGTGGGCGGCATATGAGCCGAAGCGTGTGCAGAGCACTCTGTCATAGGGGCTGGGCGCTCCGCCTCTCTGGATATGTCCCGGAACTACGACTCTCACCTCGTAATCGGTGTCCTGAGCTATCTCGTCGGCAACTCTGTAGGCTATGGAGGGCTGTTTCATCGCCTCTCTGTACGCCTTGAATTCCTTTTTGCTCATTTTGCTTTCGGCAAGTGAGATTGCGCCCTCGGCAACGGCAACTATGGAGAAGTCCTTATTGGCTGCCTCGCGCCTGTCTATCTCCCTTTTGACTGCCTTTATGTCATAGGGTATCTCGGGTATGAGTATTATATCCGCGCCGCCCGCAATGCCTGCATAGAGCGTGAGCCAGCCCGCCTTGTGTCCCATTATCTCGACAACGAATATTCTGCCGTGAGATGTGGCTGTGGTATGTATTCTGTCTATTACATCGGTGGCTATGTCAAGAGCCGAATGGAAGCCGAAGGTAACATCCGTGCCCCAGAGGTCGTTATCTATTGTCTTGGGCAGTGTAATGACATTGAGTCCTTCCTCTCTCAAGAGGTTTGCGGTCTTGTGAGTGCCGTTTCCGCCCAGTATGACAAGGCAGTCGAGCTTGAGCTTTTTGTAGGTCTCCTTCATTGCCTTCACCTTATCCACGCCGTTTTCCTCTATGTCGCGCATCTTCTTGAACGGCTGGCGGGATGTGCCGAGTATTGTGCCGCCAAGCGTCAATATACCCGAAAAATCACTCTTTTTGAGCTTTTCGTAATCCCCTTCTATAAGTCCTCTGTAGCCGTCGGCTATTCCGTAGATCGTTATGTCCTCCACTTCACTGTAGAGAGTTTTGGCAACTCCCCTCATGGTGGCGTTAAGTCCCTGACAGTCGCCTCCGCTTGTAAGCATTGCAATTTTCATAGCTTGTCCTCCCTTATATTTTTCATACATTTTATTATATATTTAACATAGATATCCACAATATCTATATCCGTGTACGTATATACCATTCTGCTGCCCACGACATCCTCTATTTCGTTGAAAACGGGAACGCCGTTATCAAAAACGAAGTCTATACCCGCAAAGTCGGGCTTGAAAAGCTCCGTTATCCTCCGTACCGCCCGTATTTCATCGGCATTTAATGTATAGACCTCGGCAGAGCCTCCGAGTGAAAAATTGCTCCTTATGTCCTTATCGGAACGCCTGAGCATAGCGGTAACTATATTTTTGCCTATAACATACACTCTTAGATCTCTGCCGATATCCGAGGCAAGAGCCTGAATTACATAGCCGTCGGGATAGAGAGGCAGAAGGCTTTCAAGCTTCTCTCTGCTCTCTGCCGAATACACCCTGTCGCCCCCGTGGGAGCGTGTGGGCTTTATGACAACGGGATATTCCCTTATATCGTCTATATTATTATACACGGGCATAATGTCTATGCCGTTTTTTTTCACATAGTCATAAGTAAGCGCCTTGTCGTTGCCTATTTCGGAAACAAAGCCGTTGTTGAAGCAGCGCACGCCGAGGCTTTCGAGTTTTTTTGTCAAATCGGGGCGCATGGCGCGCACAATGGCAAAATCGGGCGGGCGAGCAATGCTCGCCCCTACGGGAAAGACAGAGGAAATCAAGCCTGCATTGTCATGACCCTTCAAAACGCCGTAGTCTGCTTCATCGGTCATTACAAGCTCAAGACTTATACCCGCCGCCTTGAACTTATCCATATACCAATTTATATAGCCTGCGTTCTTATTGGCGCTCTCTTTTTCATATATTATAATGCCCCGCATAAGCTCACCTTCTCCGCTCAATAAAAAAGCCTTGCTCTTATTTCTTCCACAATATCCCTTATTTCCTTTTTTCCGCAGTCTATTGTGATGTCCGCATATTTTTCATAGAGCGGTATTCTTTCATTATACAGATCTCTGAGCGTCTGACCCTCTTTTATGGTTACGCCCCTCTTTGCAAGATTGCCGAGCCTTCTCTTTATCTCGCCGTAGCTGTGGGCAAGATATATAACTTTGCCTGCGGATTTGAAATGCTCCATGGCGTCCCTGCCGTAGACTGCGCTGCCTCCCGTGGCTATGACGCATCTTCGGGATTCTATGGAAGCGTTTATTTTGTTCTCAAGCTCTATAAAGGCGTCGTTTCCTATGTCGGAAATTATGTCGTGCAGTATCCTGCCTTCTCTTTCCTGTATAACAAGGTCGGAATCTATAAAGCCGAAGCCCATATTTTTGGCAAGCACAACGCCTATTGTGCTCTTGCCCGCTCCGGGCATACCTATAAGAATAATATTGTCCATATATCCACCTATATTTTCTTGAGATTGGCAAATCTGCTCATGAGCTTTTTGGTGCCCGCGTTCTTGAACTCCACGGTAACCTCATAGTCCGCGCCCGCGGGAGCTATATCCTTTACGGCGCCTATGCCGAACTTGATATGCTTTACCATATCGCCCACGGTGTAGTCTATATCCACATTTTTGGGCTCGGGCATTTTGTAGGGCTTGAAGGTGTTTTTGACGGGATTTCTGTAATGCACGGTGCTTTCAAAGCCGAATGAGGAATCCGCCTTTCTTATTGTAAGCCCATCCTCCTCGCGCTCAATAAGCGAATTGGGTATTTCCTTTAAAAACCTCGAGGGAAGATTGAAGACCCTCTGTCCGTGCTGGAGCCTGTTCTTTGCCGCAGTGAGATAGAGCTTTTTCTTAGCCCTTGTTATGCCCACATAGCAAAGGCGTCTTTCCTCCTCCATCTCTCTGAAGGTGGGATCCTGCAGGGCTCTGTAGCCCGGGAATATGCTTTCCTCAAAGCCCACTATGAAAACGGTGTCAAATTCAAGACCCTTTGAGGAATGTAATGTCATGAGCACAACTGTGTCGTCGCCCTCGGTGAAGTTGTCCACATCGGCAACAAGAGCGACCTCCTCCAAAAACTGTGAAAGCGACGCGTCCTCCGTATTCTTTTCAAAATCCAGCGCTTTGTTTTCAAGCTCCTCCAGATTTTCAAGCCTGCTCTCGGCTTCAGCCGTGTTCTGGGCTTCCAGCTCGGCTCTGTAGCCCGTGGTCTCGAGTATCTCCTCTATAAGGCTTGAAACGGGAAGCTCCAAAGCCATATCCATAAGGCTGTAGGCAAGCTCCAGAAATTTGCCTATGGCGTTTTTCGTCCTCGGCGCTATGCCGTCTATCTCGGCATAACGGCAGAGCGCCTTATAAAGGCTTATGCCGTTTTCATGAGCAAAGCTGCTCACCTTTGAAACGGTGGTGTCGCCTATGGCGCGCTTAGGCACATTTATTATACGCTTTAAAGGCATTTCGTCATCGGGATTGTTTATGAACCTGAGATAGCCCAGTATGTCCATTATTTCCATTCTGTCATAGAACCTTGTGCCGCTGAAAATGCGGTAGGGTATGTTGTTTTTTACAAGCTGTTCCTCCACGGCTCTTGAAAGCGCGTTGTTTCTGTAGAGCACGGCAAAGTCCTTATAGCTCTTGCCGTTTTTAACGCCTGCGTTTATGGTGCTGCATATGTACATGGCTTCTTCCCTGTCGCCCTCGGCATGGTAAAACTTGAGCTTGTCGCCGCTGCCCGCGTCAGTCCAGAGCGACTTGGATTTTCTCGCCTTATTCTGCTTTATGACGGCGTTTGCGGAATCGAGTATATGCGATGTGGAGCGATAGTTCTGCTCCAGCTTTATGACAGTGGTGTCCTCGAAGTCCTTTTCAAAATCCAGTATGTTGTTTATGTCCGCGCCTCTCCAGCCGTATATGCTCTGGTCGTCGTCGCCCACAACACAGAGATTGTGATACTTGCCCGCAAGGAGCTTCACAAGCTGATACTGCGCGTAGTTGGTGTCCTGATATTCGTCCACCATTATATATATGAAGCGTTCCCTATATTTATCCAAAATATCCGCTCTTTCTCTGAAAAGCTCCACGGTCTTATATATGAGGTCGTCAAAGTCAAGGGCGTTGTTTTCCTTCAGTCTGGACTGATAAATGGCGTATATTTCCGCCGCCTTCCTCATTCTGAAATCCTTTTCGACCGACTTCATATATTCCTCGGGGGATATGAGCTTGTCCTTGCAGCCCCCTATTATGCCCATGAGCATTCTGGGCGGATAGAGCTTTTCGCTGACATTCAATTCTCTTAAAATGTCCTTCAAAAGTCTTTCGCTGTCCTTGGTGTCATATATTGAAAAGCTGCTGTTCATGCCCGTTTTGTCTATCTCTCGCCTGAGTATTCTGACGCAGGTGGAATGGAAGGTGCTTACCCACACCTCGCCGCCGCGGGGAGTGATGGCGGAAACTCTTTCCTTCATCTCTCTTGCAGCCTTGTTGGTGAAGGTGATGGCAAGTATATTGAAGGGTCTCACACCTTTATCAATGAGATAGGCTATCCTGTGAGTGATGACCCTAGTCTTGCCCGAGCCTGCGCCCGCAAGCAATAAAAGTGGTCCTTCTGTGTGGAGGACCGCCTTTTGCTGCATATCGTTAAGCCCCTTAAGCTTATCGTCGTTAGTCATACTTATTCTCCAATCGTTTCAAAACAGTATTGTAACCGCCGTTGCCGTAATTAAGACAATGATTGACACGGCTTATTGTGGCGGTGGAAGCGCCCGTAGCCTTCACTATTGCCTGATAGGTCTCGCCCGCCTTGAGCATCTTGGCGACCTCCAGCCTTTGCGCAATGGATTGTATCTCCTTTATTGTGCATAGGTCCTCAAAAAAACCATAACACTCATCAACAGTTTCAAGAGTAAGTATTGCCTCGTACAGAGCCTTTATTTCCTTATCCTCTGCCAGCGCGTTTATCATTTTTTATCACCTCTGCTCCTATTTTTCTTTTTTGACATATTTGATTATAACACTTTATTATATGAAAGTAAACAAATTTTAATAAAAATAAATAAAATCGGTTGCTTAAAGTTCAAAAATATGGTATACTGGTCTTAATCTAAAATTTAACAATATTAAGGAGGAATTATTTATGGCATTGGTTACATCAAAGGAAATGTTTGACAAGGCGTACAAGGGAAAATACGCTATAGGCGCTTTCAACATCAACAACATGGAGATCGTTCAGGGCGTTATGAGAGGCGCAAAGGCTAAGAACTCCGCTATCATCATGCAGTGCTCAAAGTCTGCGCTCAACTATGCGGGTCCCAAGTGCCTTCTGGGCATGGTAGAGGCTCTCATTGACGAAACGGGCGTTGATGTTGCCCTTCACCTTGACCACGGTCCCGACCTTGAGACTGTTAAGGTTTGCGTTGAGAACGGCTTTACTTCCGTTATGTTCGACGGCTCTCACTTCGACTATGAGGAGAACGTTGCAAAGACAAAGGAAGTTGTTGACTATGCTCACGCTCACGGCGTTGTGGTAGAGGCAGAGCTCGGAAAGCTCGCAGGCGTTGAGGACGATGTGAATGTGGACGCTGCTCACGCTACCTACACAGACCCCGACCAGGCAGTCGACTTCGTTTCAAAGACAGGCGTTGACTCTCTTGCAATAGCTATAGGCACAAGCCACGGCGCTTACAAGTTCAAGGGCGAAGCTAAGCTCGACTTTGACAGACTTGCTCTCATTACCTCAAAGCTTGAGGACGCAGGCTTCAAGAACTACCCCATAGTTCTGCACGGCGCATCCAGCGTTGACCCCGCTGTTATAGAGCTTTGCAACAAGTACGGCGGACAGATAAAGGGCGCAAGCGGTATCCCCGTTGAGATGCTTAGAAAGGCTGCGGGCATGGCAGTGTGCAAGATAAATATAGACACGGATATAAGACTTGCTATGACGGCAGGCATAAGAAAGTCATTTGCCGAGAAGCCCGACGCATTCGACCCCAGAGGCTACCTCGGAGTTGCAAGGGATATGGTTCAGGAGCTTGTAGAGTACAAGATCGAGAAGGTGCTCGGCTCCGTAGATTCAATGAAATAATACAAGGCTTGCCATAAGACATTTTTCGTATATATTTTGTTTACAAAAAATGTCTTGCAAGAGCGCATATAATATGTTATTATAATTAATAACTTTTGGTCAGCTAAACCGCAAAAACGATTGTGAAAATTACTTTTTGGCAATCGTTTTTGTTTTATCATTACAAAGGAGACAAATAAAATGGCATATTATTTCAAAGAACCTTCTCATACCTTCAGCGAATATCTGCTGGTGCCCGGCTATTCATCGGAAGAATGTATACCTGCAAGAGCGAGCCTTAAGACTCCCCTTGTAAAGTACAAAAAGGGACAGGAGGAATGTCCCCTCACCATGAATATACCCCTCGTGTCGGCAATAATGCAGTCCGTTTCCGACGACAACATGGCTATAGCTCTGGCTAAAGAGGGCGGAGTGTCGTTTATATACGGCTCGCAGACCATAGAACAGCAGGCGGAAATGGTAAAGAGAGTAAAGAGCTACAAAGCGGGCTTTGTAAAAAGCGACTCCAACATAAGACCCGACCAGACGCTTGCAGACATAATAGCGCTCAAGGAAAAGACGGGACACTCAACGGTGGCAGTTACCGAGGACGGCACGGCTACGGGCAAGCTGCTGGGCATAGTAACAAGCAGGGACTACAGAGTGAGCAGAATGGATCCCTCCGTAAAGGTGGAGGAATTTATGACACCCATAGAAAATATGATATACGCCAAGGAGGGCACTACCCTCAAGGAAGCAAACGACATCATATGGGACAAGAAGCTCAACGCCCTGCCCATAATTGACGACAATCAGAGGCTTGTGGCTTATGTTTTCAGAAAGGACTACGAAAGCCATAAGGAAAACACAATGGAGCTCCTTGACGACAGAAAGAGATACATAGTGGGCGCGGGCATAAACACAAGGGACTACGCGGAGAGAGTTCCCGCATTGGTGGAAGCAGGCGCGGACGTAATATGTATAGATTCGTCCGAGGGCTTTACCGCTTGGCAGAAAAACACCATAAGCTGGGTAAGAGAGCACTACGGCGACAGCGTAAAGATAGGCGCGGGAAACGTGGTTGACAAGGACGGCTTCAGATTTCTGGCAGAGGCGGGCGCCGACTTCATAAAGATAGGCATAGGCGGCGGCTCAATATGCATAACAAGAGAGACAAAGGGCATAGGCAGAGGTCAGGCGACAGCCGTTATAGAGGTGGCTGCGGCAAGGGACGAATATTTCAAGGAAACGGGAATATACATACCCATATGCTCCGACGGCGGCATAGTGCACGACTACCACATAACGCTGGCTCTCGCAATGGGCTGCGACTTCTGTATGCTGGGAAGATATTTCTCAAGATTTGAGGAAAGCCCCACAAACAAGGTGATAGTAAACGGAAACTATATGAAGGAATACTGGGGCGAGGGCTCGGCAAGAGCAAGGAATTGGCAGCGCTACGACATGGGCGGAGCAAGCAAGCTTTCGTTTGAGGAGGGCGTTGACTCGTATGTGCCTTACGCGGGCTATCTTCACGACAACCTCGTGATAACGCTTTCAAAGATACGCTCGACAATGTGTAACTGCGGAGCGCTTTCTATCCCCGAGCTTCAGGAAAAGGCAAGGATAACGCTCGTATCCTCTACAAGTATAGTGGAGGGCGGAGCGCACGATGTTGTGCTGAAGGACCAGAATGCGGTTTCGGTGAAATAAAGGAATTTAAAAAGGGCGCGCGGCGCCCTTTTTTTAGTAGAATAATAATATTTAAGACTTCAGCTGTTGCCCGTTTATATTTTAACTTTTTATGCCGAAAGGGAGATTTATGGTCTCCCTTTTTTATTGCTCCGATTTAAGTAATAAATTCACGGCTTGTCTCATATATACTATTGAGGTGATACAAATGAAGCTATACGATATGTGCGCGGGCTATCTCTGCGAGAGCATAAGGCGGCAGCTGACGCTGCTCGACCTCGACGGCGCGGAGGAGATACGCCTAAGACTGGGACGAGCCCCCAGAGTGCGCTACGGCGACAGGGAGGAAAAGCTTTCATACATAGTCAGCGCCGAGGACATGGAGAGCATATACGGCAGAATGACGCAGTATTCGCCCTACGCCTTCAAGGACGAGATAAGCTCGGGCTACATAACGCTTGAGGGCGGCTTTCGAGTGGGCATAACGGGCACCGTAGCCCTTGAAATGGGCAAGGTAAAGAGCATAAAGGACATAAGCGGAATGAACATAAGGATAGCCCGCGAGATAAAGGGCTGTTCCGAAAAAATAATAGACTATGTGCGGGGCAATACGCTCATAGTTTCGCCTCCCGGAGCGGGCAAAACTACGCTTTTGAGGGATATAATAAGGCTCATGAGTAACAGGGGAAGGAACATATGCGTTGTGGACGAGCGCAACGAGATAAGTGCTACATTCATGGGCGTCAGTCAGATGGATCTGGGCGAAAGAACCGATGTCATAGTAAACGCAGGCAAGACGGAGGGCTTCGAAATGGCTCTTAGAGCAATGGCGCCCGATGTAATAGCCGTGGACGAAATAGGCGGAGAAGGGGACATATATTCCATAAGAAGGGCGCTCAACTGCGGAGTTGAGATAATAGCCACCCTCCATTCGGGCGGCGAGGAGGATATGCTCAGAAAAGAGGATATTTCCTCTCTTGTGCGGGGCAGGGTGTTCGATACATATATTTTCATGCATAGAAATGCCAAAAGCAGGATAAGCAAAATTTGCGACAGGGAGTTGATGTGTATATGGCAGGCAAAATAATAGGCTCTCTGCTCATACTCACCGCATGCTTTTGCATGGGCTACAGACTTTCCATACGCTCACGGCTCAGGCTGGAGGAGCTGGAGAGCATAAAAAGCGCCGTCATAAAGCTTGATTCTGCGCTGGAGTTTGACCGCCTCACATTCATACAGGCGCTCGGGCGCTGTGCGGATATTGAAAACGAGGGCTTTTTCAGAAGCGTTTACACCGCGCTCAAAAATAACAACTCCGTCAAAACGGCTTGGAAATATGCCTTTGAAGAAAATTCGGCAAATTCCTATATGACAAGCGAGGACATACACAGGCTCTCTCTTCTGGGCGAGGGCTTCGAGAGTGCCGATGCCGATATGCGCGAAAGGTGCGTGAAGGACTGCATAGGCTACATAAATTCCCGCGAGGAGGCAATAAAGCCCGACATCGAAAGGGACATAAAGCTCTACAGAAGCGTAAGCCTCACTATAGGTCTTTTCATAGTGCTGCTGCTTATATAGGAGGTCGGGCATGGATATAAATATAGTTTTCAGGATAGCCGCAGTGGGCATACTCGTTTCCGTCATGAATCAGCTTCTCACAAGGGCGGGCAGGGACGAGCAGGCAATGCTCACAACTCTTGCGGGGCTTGTGGTGGTGCTCTACTGGATAATACAGTACATAAGCGACCTGTTCAGCGAGGTTCAGACGCTTTTCAGATTGTAGGTGAGGGCTTTGGATGTATTCAGGATAGGCATAATAGGTCTTACGGGCGCTGTGCTCGCCATATCTCTTAAGGAGGAACGCACGGCGGGCTTTTTTGTTTCTCTTGCCACGGGCATAGTGTTGCTTTTTGTCATTCTCCCGTGCTTCAAGGATATATTTACATCCTTTTATGAGCTTGAAAACGGCATAGGCGTAAGCTCCCGCTATATAGGCGTCATGCTTAAGGCTCTGGGCATAGCCTATGTGTCCATGTTCTCGTCTCAGCTCTGCAGGGATTTCAGTCAAAACAGCATTGCCGACAAGATAGAGCTGGGAGGCAAAATAATAATTCTTATCAATACTATGGGCATCATAACGGAGCTCATAGAGGAAATGCTGGGGTTCATAAGGTGAAACTTTATTTTGTTTTGTTGGTTTTTATGCTTGTTTTCATACCCTGTGATGCGCGGGCGGAGGACTTTGACTTTGACGAGCTTGATTCCGCCGTGGAGGAAAAGACGGAGCTCTCGTTTGATACTCTCATGTCGGAGCTTTTGTCGGGCAGAGGCATATCGGATATATTAAAGGACAGGATACGCTCCGTCGTGAAGGAAGATCTGTTTTTAAACCGTTCTTACCTTCGCTTTATAGTGCTCATAGGCATTATATCCGCCTTCATAAATATCGCCGCTCAGGACATACGCGACAAAAGCGTAAGCGACATAATAGGGCTCATAGGGCGCATAATGATAATAGGCTCGGCTGCTGCGTCCTTCAAAAGCTCCGTGTCGGTGTTAAGCTCCGCCGCGGGAGATATAACCGATGTAGTCAACAGCGCCGTCCCCTTTATACTTATGCTTCTCACAGCCTCGGGCAGCGCATCGGCTATAGGCAGCGCGGGCATAATGTCGCTTGGCACTTCAATGACGGCTTCCGCCGTAAACGATATTATAACGCCCGTGCTCGTAACTGCCGTAACATTGAGGCTTCTTAACATACTTTCCAAAAAACAGCTTTTGGACAAGCTTTCGTCCCTCTTTATGTCGGCTCTGTCTCTGGGGCTTAAAGCCTGCGCTTATTTTTTCGTTTTCCTCATAACGTTTGAAAAAATAAGCGGCGGCATAATAAACAGGAGCGTGGGCGGCGCGTTCAAATCCCTTGTTAAGATGGTGCCCGTCATAGGCGATGTCATAGCGGGCGCGGGAGAGATAACTCTCGGCACCGTGGGAGCCGTCAAAAACGGCGCGGGGCTTGTGCTCACCGTCATAATAGCCTTCATTTCTCTGGCTCCGCTTCTTAAGATAGGCATGACTGCCTTTGCCTTCAAGCTCATAGCGGCATTGCTGGAGCCCGTGTGCGACAAGCAGACCATAGACATAATAGACACCGTGGGCGAGGGCAATATGCTCATACTTTCGGCGCTTTTCATAATAAGCCTCATGTTCGTTGTGTCGTGCGCCATACTAATGTGCGGAGTGAGCTGAAATGGATATCATAAGAGAATATGCTGAAAAAATAACGGTTTTTGTGATACTGGGCGCTTACATAGACGTGCTTATGCCGTCAAACAGCTATCGTAAATATATAAGGCTCATATTCGGGGCAATACTCATAAGCATAGTTACGGAGCCCTTATATAATATGTTTGGAGGGTGAAAAATTTGGATATACAAGGGCTTTTGAAGAATAAAAAAAGCATGGGTATTCTTGCCGCGCTGTTCATTGTGGGCGTAATGCTCATAATGGGAACGGACGGCGGGGCGATGAAATATTCCGCTTCAAGGGATGATGAAAACACCGCGGGCGAGCTTGACAAGAGGCTTGAAAACATACTCTCGCGCGTAGAGGGCGCGGGAAGGGTGAGGGTGCTCATAAATTACAGACAGTCGGGCGAGAAGATACTCGCCTACGACATGGAGAGCAACACACAGGAAAAGGACAGCAATAAGGAAAACACCTCAAAGAGCGAGGTGGTATACGACGGCAACAAAATGCCCGTTGTGCTCAAGGAATATATGCCCAAGGTCGAAGGCGTTATAATAGTCGCCCAAGGCGGAAACATAGAGAGCGTAAAAAAACAATTAATTGCGGGCACGGTGGCATTATTGGGAGTGGAGGAGCATAAAATAGAAGTATTAAAGATGAAGTAGGAGGTCATTATGTCTATCAAAAAAAATCATGTTATCATCACGGCGCTTGTCCTTATGATAGGAGCGGCAGGCTATCTCAATTATGTTGACAGCACTCCGGGAGATGTCAGCGAGGTCATGCTCACGGACGAGGGGGATATGGCTGCCGTGCCCGACGAGGTGGCGGTGAACGACGAAAACCCCGAAATACTCGGCGAGGCGGAGCTTGAATCCACTTCCGCAGCCGATAAGGAGAGCTCGGATAAGAGTGCGGAGGATGAGGATGCCGACACCGAGGAGGCGGCAAGCCCCGACGCGGGCACGGCTGTCTTTGTGAATTCTTCAAACGATTCCTCTTATTTTGTTCAGGCTAAGCTTGACAGAGAGCAGTCGCGCATAAAGCAGAGGGATATGCTCAACGATATGTTAAACAACGAAAACATAGACGGCGATAAGAAAAACGAGGTTACAACAGCTATGCTCCAAATACAGCAGAGGATAGAAAAGGAAACCGCAGCCGAAGCCATGATAGAGGCTAAGGGCTTTGACGAGGTTTATGTCAGGATAGACGACGACACCGTCGATGTTGTCGTTGACAAGGCGGAGCTCACCGACGCCGAGATAGCTCAGATAGAGGATATAGTCAAGAGAAAAACAGGCGTTGAAGCGGACAAAATAAGGATAACACCCCTCAAAAAATAAATATACATACTTTTGGGATATTCAATATTGCCGTGCGTATGCAGTACGGCAATATTTTTTGTGCCAAATTATTGAAAATTACTCTTTTATATTTGCCCGAAATGTGTTATACTATATAAAAAGAAAAAGCTTTGATTCAAAGGAGGTAGTTTTAAATGAGATATGCAAGACCAAGAAAGCATTACCGCGCCGCAGAGCAGGAAGTAAAGGCGCATACGCTCAAGGGTACATTCATTCCCGAGGAGGACAAGCCGAAGCTGGCAGTCTGCGCAATAGGACTCTCCGTTATGGTTTTCCTTATGGGACTTTTCCTCGGCGCAGCCGCTAACGACTAAACCATAAATAAATTCAGCTTGTTTTAAAGAGCGGATTTTACCGCTCTTTTTAATTTTGCATTAATTGTTTTTTTCATAATTGTGTGCTATATTATAATTAACATACTAAGGAAGGCGGATATATATGGAAATAAGGGTTTTGAAATATTTTTTGACTGTCGTTCGCGAAGAAAGCATAACAAAGGCGTCGGAGGTCCTTCACATCACACAGCCCACGCTTTCGCGTCAGCTTGCCCAAATGGAAGAAGAAATAGGCGTAAAGCTTTTTGAGCGTGGAGGCAGAAAAATAAGGCTTACAAATGAAGGTATGCTTCTTCGCCGACGCGCCGAGGAGATACTCCAGCTTGTGGACAAAACGGAGCGCGAGCTTATAGAGCGGGAAGAGCATGTGGAGGGCTATGTCAATATAGGCTGCGGAGAAATGGATTCGGTCAATATTCTTGCGGAGCTTTGCGGCGCCTTTCTCAAAAAATATCCCAAGGTACGCTTTGATATGTACACGGCTACCGCAGATGTCATAAAGGAGAGGATAGAGCGCGGTGTGGCTGATGTGGGGCTTTTGCTTGAACCTATAGAAATGGAAAGGTTTGAATTTATAAGACTTAAGCTTAGGGAGCGCTGGTGTGTACTCATGAATGCAGCCGACCCTCTTGCCAAAAGGGAAAGCCTTTCCGTGAGCGAGCTTAAAGACCTGCCCTTATGTCTGCCGAGGCGTCTGAATGTCCGCAGTGAGCTTGCAAATCTTTTCGGCGACGACTTCAAGGATCTGAATATAGTATTTACATCAAATCTCACCGCAAATGCGGCGGTCATAGCGCAGAAGGGTATTGCTTATCCCGTTATAATTGAGGGAAACATATCCCTTTGGGATAAGGAAAAGATCGTCGGTGTTCCGCTCCTGCCCAAGCTTACGGCTACAAGCGTGCTTGCGTGGAAACGCGAACAGCCCTTCGGTATTGCCGCGACAAAGTTTATAGAATTTTCAAAATGCTTTTTAGGCATAGATAACACATACAAATCAAGTATTTGATATATTTCATCAAAAAGATTATAATGTAAACATAGGGAAAGCATAACATATGCGGCTTGTGTTTACATTTTCTTTTTTTGAGAGGAGGTATCATATTTGTGAAGCTTGATATTCAGAGCCTTTTGGGTATAGGAATGAAGCCCGATGAGGCTGAAATACTCTTGCAGTATAAAAACAGCGATGATGTCGTTCGCAGTCTGAGAATTTTCCGCTCCCACATTTTGGAGGACATACATATCAGACAGCAAGCCTTGGATAAAATCGACTATATTATAAACAGACTGAAAAGAGAAATTATCAAATAAAAGCTTGGTTTTTTGAATTTATATTTACACACCGTAAGAACGGTAAATTATAAACGGAGGTCATATTATGAAAAAAATTTTATTGGTACTTTTAACATTGATATTCTTTTGTATAGCGGCTGTTGCTGTAAATGCGGTAGACTTCGACAGCGATATGACAATACAGCTTAAAATAAACAGTCCCGTTATGCTTGTAAACAATGAAGAAAAAAGCATTGACGAAAACGGCACCGTTCCCGTTATATTAAACAGCAGAACGCTTCTCCCCGTGCGCGCCGTAGTTGAGGAAATAGGCGGCAGCGTGGAATGGAACGCAGACACAAGGACGGTGGAATTGCAAAGCGGAGACAACAATATAAAGCTTGAAATAGACAGCACAACGGCTTATCTTAACAATGAGCCGCATACTCTGGACGCTCCGCCGACCATTATAGGCGGCAGGACCATGCTCCCGATACGCTTTATAGCCGAGGGCTTCGGACTTGAAGTAAACTGGGACAGCGCAGAGCAAACAATAACTCTTGTAAAAGGCTCCGATGTACAAAGTGAAAGCGCTTCATCTACGGAGGCTGTAACGGAAGCTACCACAGCCGAGGAAGCAACGGCGCAGAATGACGGCAATATACTTGTGGTATATTTTTCCGCAACCAACAACACAAAGGGCGTAGCCGAAAAAATTGCCGAGGCTGCGGGCGCAGACATATATGCCATCACTCCCGCCGTGCCTTATACTTCTGCCGACCTTGACTATAACACCGAGTGCCGCGCAAACAAAGAGCAGAACGACGACAGCGCACGCCCCGAAATTTCGGGCACCGTTGAAAATATGGATAAGTACGACACTGTTTTCATAGGCTATCCCATATGGTGGGGACAGGCGCCCAAGATAATGTACACCTTCATGGAAAGCTACGATTTCAGCGGCAAAACCGTAATTCCCTTCTGCACCTCGGGCAGCAGCCCCATAGGCTCCAGCGCAGAAAATATGCAAAGCCTTGCATCCGGCGCAGATTGGCTTGATGGCAGACGCTTCAGCGCGGGCGCATCCTCCGATGATGTAAGCGCTTGGGTAAGATCTCTCGGACTTGATTGAATGCTTAATCAAAAGGGTATATTTTGATATTTATAGACCAAGGAGGAATTGTTTATGAAAATAGTTATTATAAAGGGCAGTCCGCACAAAAACGGCTCGTCAAATATGCTGGCGGGTCAGTTTATAAAGGGTGCGGAGGAAAACGGACACGATATAATAGAGCTTGACGCGGCGCACATGGATATTCGCCCCTGCATAGGCTGTGATTTCTGCGGTATGAACGGAGAGTGTTCGCAGAAAGATGACAATGCTATTATAAGGGACGCTTTGCTTTCGGCGGATATGGCTGTTTTTGTAACGCCCGTTTATTACTTCGGTATGTCCGCGCAGCTCAAAGCCGTTATCGACCGTTTTTACAGCTATACCATGAAGCTTTCTTCAAAGCGCCTTAAAACGGCGCTCATAACGGCGGCGTGGGATTCAAATGCGGATGTTATGCCATATATCTCCGAGCATTATAAAAAGCTTTGCAGATATATGCACTTTAAGGATATGGGCATGATACTCGGTACGGGCTGCGGCACACCCTCCATGACAGCGGGCAGCGTACATATGGAGGAAGCCTATAGGCTTGGAAAATCTGTATAAAAAGGAGCTATTTAATATGAAATATACAAAGCTTGGAAAATCGGAGCTGAATGTATCGCGCATTTGCATGGGCTGTATGGGCTTCGGCAATGCCGCGACGGGACAGCACAGCTGGACGGTGGACGAGGAAAGCACAAGGCAAATAATAAAGCACGGCTTGGATATGGGCATCAATTTTTATGACACCGCAATAGTTTATCAGAACGGCACGAGCGAACAGTATGTGGGCAAGGCTTTAAGGGATTTTGCAAGGCGCGGCGACTATGTTATAGCTACTAAATTCACGCCCAGAACGCAGGAGGAAATAGACAACAACATAAGCGGACAGCAGCATATTGAAAACTATTTAAACCAAAGCCTTAAAAATCTGGGCATGGATCATGTCGACCTTTACATCTACCATATGTGGGATTATCACACGCCCATGGAGGAAATAATGGACGGACTTCATAGGGCTGTAAGGTCGGGCAAGGCGCGCTATATAGGCATTTCAAACTGCTTTGCCTGGCAGCTTGCAAAGGCGAATTTCTTTGCGCGGGAAAACGGACTTACGGAATTTATATCAATACAAGGTCATTACAACCTCATAGCCAGGGAGGAGGAGCGCGAAATGGTGCCCTTCTGCAGGGACCAAAATATTGCGCTCACACCCTACAGCGCCCTTGCAAGCGGCAGACTTTCACGCCGTCCGGGAGAAAGCACAAAGCGCCTTGAGGAGGATTCATACGCGCATTTCAAATATGACAAAACAGCCGAGGCGGACGGAAAAATAATAAGCCGTGTAGAGGAGCTTTCGGAAAAAAGAGGCGTTTCCATGACGGAAATATCTCTGGCTTGGCTTCTGACAAAGGTCGATTCTCCCGTTGTGGGCGCAACAAAGCTCTCGCACGTGGACGGAGCCTCCAAAGCCGTTGAGCTTGAGCTTACAAAGGAGGAAATAAATTATCTGGAGGAGCTGTATGTTCCCCACGCCCTTGCGGGAGTTATGGCACAAAACGGTAAACAAAAGGCAGGAAATGTGGTATAATCAATAAAAAGGCTTATAATATGAAAGGAGAATGAATATGAAAAACAAAATAACACAGACGGCAGGCAGAGATCAGCTCGGAGGCTTTGCGCCCGACTTTGCGCATTTCAATGACGACGTGCTCTTCGGCGAAAACTGGAACAACGAGGATATAGACCTCAAAACCCGCTGTATCATTACTGTCGTTGCCCTCATGTCATCGGGCATAACGGATTCGTCCCTTACCTATCATCTTGAAAATGCCAAGGCTCACGGCGTAACAAGAGCCGAAATGGCTGCCATAATTACCCATGTGGGATTTTATGCAGGCTGGCCTAAGGCTTGGGCTGTGTTCCGTCTTGCCCTCAATGTATGGAACGAAAAGGAAGAAGCCCTCGGCGAAAAGGAAAAATATCAAAACACTGTATTTTTCCCCATAGGCGAGCCCAACGACGGCTTTGCGCAGTATTTCACGGGTCAAAGCTATCTTGCGCCCGTTTCAAAGGAGCAGGTGGGCGTGTTCAATGTTACATTTGAGCCCGGCTGCCGCAACAACTGGCATATACACCATGCCGACAAGGGCGGAGGTCAGATACTCATCTGCGTAGGCGGCAGAGGATACTATCAGGAGTGGGGCAAGGAAGCCGTAGAAATGAAGCCCGGCGACTGCATAAATATACCCGCAGGCGTTAAGCACTGGCACGGCGCGGCTCCCGACAGCTGGTTCTCGCACCTTGCCATAGAGGTCCCCGGCGAAAACGCCTCCAACGAGTGGCTTGAACCCGTCAATGACGAGCAATATAATGTCTTGAAATAAGCCTCATTACCAAATAAATTTTTTATACACACTCTCCCGCGGTCATTAAATATCGCGGGAGATTTTGTATATTTCCCGTTTATGACCATATCCGTTTTATCAATGCATCAAAAAGCCTTGCCATAATTTTTGTTTTCTGCTATAATATATCGGTGAGAATTCAATGTAATTTTTATATATACGCAATAAAGGAGAAAAGCTATGAAACTGGGAATAGTAGGTTTACCTAATGTAGGAAAGAGCACATTGTTCAACTCTCTTGCAGGCGGCGGCGCGGAGTCTGCCAATTATCCGTTCTGCACCATTGACCCCAATGTGGGCATTGTGCCCGTGCCCGACAAAAGACTGGATGTTCTGGGAGATATGTATTCTACCCGCAAAATAACCCCCGCCGTTATAGAATTTGTGGACATAGCGGGTCTTGTAAAGGGGGCAAGCCAAGGCGAGGGCTTGGGCAATAAATTCCTCTCCCACATAAGGGAGGTGGATGCTGTAGTGCATGTTGTCAGATGCTTTGAGGACAGCAATATTGTGCATGTAGACGCCGTTGTGGACCCCGTGAGGGATATTGAGACCATCAATTTGGAGCTTATGCTTGCCGATCTGGAGGTAGTGGACAAGAGAATAGCCAAGACTCAGAAGCAGGCTATGAACGACAAGTCGCTTGCAAAGGAGCTTGCCGTTTTGAAGGAAATAAAGTCCGCTCTCGAGCAGGGCAAAAGCGCCGCAAGCGTTGAGCTTTCAAGCGACGAGGATATCGCCTTTGCCGACAGTCTGGATCTCCTTTCAAGGAAGCCCGTGCTCTATGCCGCAAATGTGGGCGAGGAGGATATGGCGGACGACGGAAACAGCAATCCCCATGTAAAGGCAGTCAGAGAGCTTGCCGAAAAGGAAGGCTCGGGCGTGTTCGTCATATGCGCCAAGATAGAGGAAGAAATAGCCGAGCTTGAAAACGACGAAAAGCAGGAATTTCTTTCAGACCTCGGCTGCGAAACAAGCGGTCTTGACCGCCTTATAAAGGCAAGCTATGCCCTTTTGGGACTTATAAGCTATCTTACCGCGGGCGAAACGGAGGTCAGAGCTTGGACGATCAAGAACGGCACAAAGGCTCCGCAGGCTGCGGGCAAGATACATTCCGACTTTGAAAGAGGCTTCATAAGGGCAGAGGTAGTTACTTACGACGAGCTTGTAAAGCTAGGCTCCATAGCCGCCGCAAAGGAAGCGGGCGTTTATAGGAGCGAGGGCAAGGACTATGTTGTAAAAGACGGAGATGTCATACTCTTTAGATTTAATGTATAATAATATTAAAAAACCCGCCGACGCAGAATGCGTCGGCTTTTACTTCACCCCAAGCTCAATATAAGCTCCTTCACCTCATCCAATATCCTCTTATCCTCCTTCAGCTTATAGGTAATATACGGCTCTCCGCCCGTATTTGTGAACAATATCCTGCCTCTGTTCTTTTTTATTGCGCTCATGAGCTTTTCGCCGTCCACTCCCGCATCGGCTCTGAAATATATAAGCACCTTATCCCCCATGTGCTTGACGCCGGAAGCTCCCAGCTTATGCGCCAGCGCCTTTATATAGGCGACCTCCAGCAGATTGTTCACAGCCCTCGGAATATCTCCGTATCTGTCCTCCAGCTCCTCCTGAACGTCATAATAATCCTCTATTGAAGATATAAGCGATATTTTTTTGTACATTTCAAGCTTCTGTTCCTCGCTTGAAATATAGCTGTCGGGTATGAATGCATTAAGCTTTATGTCTATGAGCGTTTCAAATTCGGGCTGTATTTTTTCGCCCTTAAGCTCCGTTACAGCCTCGCTTAAAAGCTTGCAGTACAGCTCGTAGCCCACGGAATCCATGTGTCCGTGCTGTTCCGCGCCCAGCAGATTTCCCGCGCCTCTTATTTCAAGGTCCTTCATAGCCACTCTGAAGCCCGAGCCGAACTCCGTAAATTCCTTTATGGTCTGTAGCCTTTTCTCCGCCTCTGTGTTGAGCACCTTGTCCCTTGCATACATGAGATAGGCGTAGCTTGTTCTTGTGGAGCGTCCCACGCGTCCTCTCAGCTGATATAGCTGACTTAAGCCCATTTTGTCGGCGTCGGATATTATGATGGTGTTCACATTGGGAATATCAAGTCCCGTCTCTATTATCGTTGTGCACACCAGCACATCGTATTCCCCCGCTATAAATTCCATCATTATGTCCTCAAGCTCTCTCTGCGCCATCTGTCCGTGAGCGTAAGCAATGCGCGCCTCGGGTATGAGGTTTTGAAGCTTCCTTGTTACGTCGGCAATGTTTGTAACCCTGTTGTAGAGATAATACACCTGTCCGTTTCTGGAAAGCTCTCTGTATATGGCGTCTCTCACGCTTCCCTCGTCATAGTCCATAACATATGTCTGTATGGGTATCCTGTCCTCGGGCGGTTCCGTGAGCACGCTCATGTCCCTTATCCCCGTAAGGCTCATGTGCAGTGTACGGGGTATGGGCGTTGCGGAGAGGGTGAGCACATTCACATTTTTTCTAAGCTCCTTCAGCGTGTCCTTGTGCCTCACGCCGAAACGCTGTTCCTCGTCTATTATCACAAGTCCCAGATTTTTGAACGCCATGTCCTTGCTCAATATCCTGTGAGTGCCTATAACTATGTCCGTTTTGCCCTTTTTGAGGTTTTCTACGGTCTCCTTCTGCTGTTTTGTGCTTTTGAAACGCGACAGCATTTCTATATTTATGGGATAGTTCTCCATTCTCTGCGTAAATGTGGTGTAGTGCTGGCTTGCAAGTATTGTGGTCGGCACGAGATAAGCCACCTGTCTGCCGTCCTGAACCGTCTTGAAGGCGGCTCTTATGGCAACCTCCGTCTTGCCGAAGCCCACGTCTCCGCAGAGCAGTCTGTCCATCACCTTGCCCGCTTCCATGTCCTCTTTTATTTCCGCTATTGATGTCAGCTGATCCTCCGTCTCCTCGTACTCGAAGTCCTCCTCAAATTCCCTCTGCCACAGCGTGTCGGGAGAATATTTGAAGCCCTGTACCTGCTGTCTTTGGGCATAAAGCTCCACAAGCTCCTTTGCGGATATATACGCCGCCTGCCTTGCTCTTGCCTTTGCCCTTTCCCAGCCCGTTCCGCCCAGCCTGTTAAGCTTGGGCTTTGTGGTCTCTCCTCCGATGTATTTCTGCACCATGTCCATCTGACTTATGGCAACATAGAGCACATCCTCCTTGGCATAGCCTATCTTTATGAAATCACGGCTCACGCCGTCCGTTATTATCTGCTCTATTCCTCTGAATATGCCTATGCCGTGGTTTTCGTGCACAACATAGTCTCCGGGCTTAAGGTCGGATATATTCTGTATCGCCGTGCCGTCGCTCCTTTTTTTGTTCCTTCTGTGTCTGCGCTTTTTTTCCTCGCCGAAGGCGTCCTTTTCCGTGAGCACGGCAAGCTTATCCTCCGTGTATTCAAAGCCGTGGGAAAGACTTCCCCTTGTTATATATACAATGCCCTTTTCAATTTCGGCATCCTCCAAGCCTTCTATATAAACCGCCTTAAGCTCTCTTTCGTGAAGCTCCGAGAGTATTCTCATGCAGTGCGAATGTCCGCCCGCAAGAAAAATAATCCTATATCCCAGCCTGCAAAGAGAGCCCATGTCCTCCGCTATAAGGTTCATATCGTTTTTAACGAGCGCCGCGCTCTTTACATTAAAGCTCACAAGCTCCTTCGGTCTGTAGTCCTTCATTGTCGACATAAGGCTTGTCATCAGCACGGTTTTGCCGTGCTGTATTTTTTCCGCTGTTTCCTCGTAGGTATATATCATTTTGAGCTGCGAGGGGAACATACAGTCCTTTTCTATCCTGCCTTCTATGCTCGTTACAAATTCGCGCATAACAAAGTCGCAGTGCTCCCGCACCCTGTTTGGCTCGTCGACAAATATAAGAGGCTCGTCAAAGTAATCCAGAATACAGGCGGTCTTTTCATAGAGATAGCCCACATATTTTTCAACACCGCTGAAGCTTTTGTGAGTGTTGAGCCTTTCTATTGTTTCCTCCGCCAGAAGCCTCAGCTTATCCGACGGCTTTTTCATGGCTTCAAGCTCCGCCCTTATGTTTTCCGCTGCTCTTTCTATGTTTTCTTCGCCGTATACAAGCTCTCTCATGGGGAATACGGTCAGGCTCTTTGCCTTTTCGATCGACCTCTGCGAAACCGTGTCGAGCGTCCTCACGGAGTCCACCTCGTCGCCCCACAGCTCTATTCTGTAGGCGTTTTCCTCTGCGGCGGGGTAAATATCCAGTATCCCGCCCCTTAAGGCAAACTGTCCCTGTCCTTCTACCATTTCGCACCTTTCGTAGCCCATGAGCACGAGCCTTTGACAGAGCTTTTCAAGCTCCAGCCTGTCGCCCACGGTTATGTCGAATATAAATTCTCTGAATTTTTCGGGCAATGCAAGTCTGTCCATAAGCGCCTCTGCCGAGAGCACCACAGTTATTTTCTCGCCGTCCATAAGTCGGCGTATTATGTTGAAGCGCTCCTTTATTATGTCAAGGCTCTTTACATCCGCCCAGTAAAAAATAATATCCTTTGCGGGATAGAGAAGGGGTCTTTCCTTCATAAAAAAGGCAAGGTCGGAGCATATCTCCTTTGCCTTTAATTCCGAGCTTGTTACAATAAGGGCGCTTTTTTTGCTCTCCTTTATAAGCCCCGACATTATATGACTTTTCTGCGCGTCAATAACGCCCGATACAAGCACAGGCGTATTGTTTTGTGATATATGCTTTTTAAGTGCTTCAAAGCCCTTGCTTTTGTTCAGAAAGTCATAAAATATATTCATTTCAGTTTCCTATGCCTCTCTTGTTGTATGTGTTCATTGCTCTTTGGGCGTCCTTGTCCTCTATTATCATCATCACGGCGTCGCCCGCGTCCGTTATGCCCTTTATTATGTCGTTTTCCTCCTCGGGCAAAAACCTGCTCAGCACATAGTTTGCAAGGTCCCACTTTTCGGGCTTTTCGCCCACGCCCACACGCACGCGCGTAAAGTTGTCGCAGCCAAGCTGATATATTATGTTCCTGAGTCCCTTCTGTCCTCCGTCGCTGCCCTTCGTCCTTATGCGCACGGAGCCTACGGGCAGGTTTATGTCGTCGCACACTACTATTATATCCTCGGGCGCAAGCTTATAGAAGCTCACAAATTCCCTCACGCTCTCGCCGCTTAGGTTCATGTATGTCAGAGGCTCTATAAATATCACCTTTTCGCCCTTTATTATGCCTTCGCCCGTTACGGCTCTGAACCTTTCCCTGTTCATATCTATGCCGTTGTCATATGCCAGCTTGTTTATCACCTCAAAGCCCACATTGTGCCTTGTCCATTTGTAGTCCCTTCCGGGATTTCCCAGTCCTATTACGGCTTTCATGTCGTTCTCTCCTTTGCAATCGCCTGCTCGGTACCATTGTTTGATTATAACACAATTCGGATATTTTTAAAAGCGTAATAGTCAATTTTTTGTAAAAAATATTGTCGGTCAAGCAAAACCGACACCCTTGCCCGAACGCCCGCGACCGTCCCAAACTATACTTTAGGACGGTCTTTAATTTTTTTCAATAAAAAAATATTTAAATTATTGCTAACAAAATAATATTGTGGTAAAATGTAGTGGTAAATCAAAGATAAAAGATGAAAGAAGGAAATAAAAAATGAAGTATCTGGTTTTACTTTGCGACGGCATGGCTGACTATCCCGTGCCCGAGCTTGGCGATAAAACGCCTATGGAGGCGGCTCACAAGCCCAATATGGATAAGCTTGCAAGTACGGGCACGGTAGGTCTTGTAAAGACCGTTGCCGACAAGATGAAGCCCGGCAGCGACGTTGCCAATCTCTCCGTTCTCGGCTATGATCCCGAGGAGTGCTACACGGGACGCTCGCCTCTTGAAGCAGGTTCTATAGGCATAGATATGAAGGATACGGACATTTCGTTCAGGTGCAACCTTGTTACTCTTTCCGATGAGGAAAAATATGAGGACAAGACCATACTTGATTACTGCTCCGACGATATAAGCACGGAAGAAGCCAAAATACTCGTGGACTATCTCGAGGAAAAGCTCGGCAATGACGAATTCAAGCTCTACAGTGGAGTCAGCTACCGCCACTGCCTCATATGGGATCACGGCACTCTCGATGTGGGAAGTCTCACGCCTCCCCACGACATAACTGGAAAGCCCATAAAGGAATACATACCCAAGCACGAGAACGCAAAGAAGCTCTATGAGCTCATGGTGAAATCCTATGACCTCTTGAAGGATCACCCCGTAAACAAGGCGAGGATAGAAAAGGGCTTAAGACCTGCCAACAGCATGTGGCTCTGGGGCGAGGGCGTAAGAGCGAGCCTCACTCCCTTTAAACAGAAATACGGGCTCAATGCGTCCATGATCTCAGCCGTTGACCTTCTCAAGGGCATAGGCAAGTTTTCGGAAATGAATGTTGTGCATGTAGACGGCGCAACGGGCTATATGGATACAAACTTCGAAGGCAAGGCGCAGGCAGCCATAAAGGAATTTGCGGACGGTCAGGACCTTGTTTATATCCATGTGGAGGCTCCCGACGAGTGCGGTCATAGAAACGAAATAGAAAATAAGAAAAAGTCTATAGAAATAATAGATGAAAAAATACTTGCTCCCGTTTTGAAGGCTCTTGAAGGCTATGACGACTACAAGGTGCTTATAATGCCCGACCACGCCACGCCTCTCAGCCTCAGAACGCACACAAACGACCCCATTCCCTTCCTCATCTATAAAAAGAGCTCACCCGAAAAGGGCGGAGTATTCACGGAGAAGGGAGCCAAGGACAGCGGTCTTTTCATAGAACCGGGCTATAGGATAATGGAGTATTTCATAAACTGCTGATATATGAGGTAAATTTATGGACTATGTAGTTAGGTTCTTCAAGCATATCTTCAACCGTCTGGGCATACTCGGCAGATGGATAGGCTTTTCTATATACACGGGCATAGTGCTGGGACTTGTCTGCGCCGCTTTTTCATACTGTTTAAGGCGCAGCATAGCCGCAAGAGTGGCTTCTCCCGAAATGGTGTTCCTTCTGCCTCTGGGCGGAGTGCTTATAGCGGGCTTTTATAAGCTTCTGGATTATTCAAAGGACGGAGGCACAAACCTTGTGCTGGAGTCCATACAGTCGGGCAAGGAAATACCGCTTAGGATGACGCCCCTTATATTTGTTTCAACCGTCATTACGCAGGCGTTCGGCGGTTCTGCGGGACGCGAGGGTGCAGCCCTGCAGATAGGCGGAAGCATAGGCAGCTTCTTCGGCGGACTTTTCAAGCTCAACAGCGAGGACAAGAAGGTATTTATAATGTCGGGTATGAGCGCCGCATTTTCCGCGCTTTTCGGCACGCCCATTGCCGCAGCCGTTTTTTCGATGGAAGTGGTGAGCGTGGGCATAATGCAGTATTCCGCGCTTGTTCCCTGTACGATAGCCTCGCTCATGGCAAGCGCCGTGGCGGTGAGGCTGGGCGCGGTGCCCGAGAGCTTTCGGATAACGGAAATAGTCAATTTCTCGGCAATTACGGCTGTAAAGACAATATTTCTCGCCTGTCTTTGTGCGGGTGTAAGCGTCATTTTCTGCATAGTGCTCAAAGCCATGCATAAGCTCATGTCGGGCTTTTTCACCAATGTATTTGCAAGAGCGGTGATAGGCGGCACTCTCATTATAATTATGACGCTTCTTCTGCGCTGCTGGGACTACACCGGCACGGGAATGGAGCTTATAGAAACAGCCATAGAGGGCAATGCAAGACCCCTAGACTTTGTTTGGAAAATATTGTTTACGGCAATAACGCTCGCAAGCGGTTACAAGGGCGGAGAGATAGTGCCCTCGTTCTGTATAGGCGCGACCTTCGGCTGCTTTATGGGCAGCGTAATGGGTATGTCGCCCTCGCTTTGCGCGGCTATAGGCATGGTGTCCATATTCTGCGGAGTTACCAACTGCCCCATTTCCTCTCTGCTCATAGCTCTTGAGCTTTTCGGCATAGAGGCTGTGCCGTATTTTCTGCTTTCTATATCCATAAGCTATATGCTTTCGGGTTATTACGGACTTTATCACAGTCAGCGCTTTGCCTATTCCAAGTACAGGGCAAAGTCCATAGACGGACAGGTGCATTAAATAAAAAAAGGAGGTTTTTTATGAAGGGTAAATTTATAAGGATATGCG
>CANRNM010000009.1 GCA_947631975.1 uncultured Clostridia bacterium | reverse complement strand
ATCAAAAATTTTGAAAGGACAGGTAAAATTATGGATTATCAGAACAATTACAAAATAAGCATCACAACAACCAAAGATATGCCTATACTGAGCAGCAGACAGAGTATGTCCGTTGAGGACTTCGGAAAGTACTACGGCATATTGTTTACAAAAATTGCAAGGGAGGCAATAACCACAACGGGAGATGTACTTGCCATATACCACGATGACGAGTTTGACGAAAACGACAGCGATATTGAAGTGGGTATAGGCATTAAAGACGCAAACAAGGCTACGAGGATAATTTCGGGCGGAAAATGCGCGGTTACCATGCATAAAGGCTCTTACGCCAATCTTACGGAAGCCTATGCAGCCGTTGTAAGATGGATAAATGAAAACGGCTATGAAATTGCCGCTCCGCCCTATGAGATATATCGCATATCCCATGTTGACAATGTTCCCGCTGACGAATGGGAAACGGATATTTATTTCCCCGTAAAGTGATAAAATATATTTTAGAATATTTTTCATAAAAAACGCTTCATATACCCGACAGGCCTTGCCTGTCGGGTATTTTAATAATTTTTATAAAAAATGTAAAGCATACTTGACATTTATAATTATATATGATATATTGATATTGTAAAGTTAACTTTACATAAGGAGGTGTTTTATGAAAACAAGAATACAAGAGCTGAGAAAGCAAAGAGGGCTTTCTCAGGAAGGGCTGGCAGAGGCTCTTGGAGTTACAAGGCAGACGGTCATATCGCTTGAAAAGGAAAAGTATGTCGCCTCTCTGGAGCTTGCTTTCAAAATATCGAGGCTTTTTGAACTGCCCATAGAGGAAATATTTTTATACAAGACTAACTATTAAAAGTCAAGACAAAATTATTAAAATCCAAAGAAATATTTTGAATCAAAAGAACATTGAAAACTGCATGACAAAAAGAGCATCAAAAGGTGCTCGAAAGAAGGAGTTTAAAAATTAACGGTTATTTTGCATAAAGCTCACCTGTTTTTACAAGATGAAAAATAACTCTTACAAGCTTTTTGGCTGCATGAGATACTGCAACATAATAATGCTTACCTTCGGCACGTTTTTTGGCAAGATAAGCGGCAAAGGTAGGATCCCATATGCAAACATATTTTGCAGCATTAAAGAGAGCATATCGCAAGTATCTGGAACCTCTTTTCTCCATTTTTGAATGAGAGGATATAAGCTGTCCCGATTGATAAGTAGAGGGAGAAAGACCTGCATAAGCAAGTATCTTATCGGGAGAATCAAATCTGTTGAAATCACCGATTTCGGCAAGTATCATTGCTCCCATACGGTAGTTGATACCGGGGATGCTTAAAATAGGAGAATCGATCTCATTCATGATATTAAGTATTTCGGCTTCTATTTCATCTATTTCGCTGTTTAGTTCTTGTATAAGCTTTATGGTATGCTTTAATTCAAGAGATTTAGCAGGCATAGATGAGCCTATGGAATTTATGGCAGCTTCCTTTACAGTCAAAGCAAAGTCTTTAGTATGTCTTCCCTTTGAAGCCTTTATCAATAAGTTTGAAAGCCTTGTGATATTTGCATTGGCAATAAGGGAAGCACCGGGAAATTCGCAGAGCAAAGCATATACCGAAGCTGAATGGATAGTTGAGACAAGCTTTTCAAGCTCTGGGAAGAGTATGGTAACAAGTCTTGAAACGGACTGCTTGAGCTTGGCACGTTCAGAAACCTTATCAAAACGATAACGAGTTAGTGACTTTAGCTCTTGGTTGTGGTATAATGTATCTGAGTAGGACTTAAGGTCTACATCAGACATTAACATCATAGCGATAGTGCGAGCGTCCACCTTATCGGTTTTCGTCTTTCTAAGGCTTAGACTTTTTCTGTAAAGACTAGTATGTAGTGGGTTTATAACATACGCAGATAAACCCTTATTGAGGAGATACTCCAGAATGTTATAGCTGTAATGTCCCGTAGCCTCAAGTCCTACTTTTATATTGGACAAATCAACAGCAACGGAAGTAATTTTCTCATAAAGCTTATCAAAACCCACCTTGTTGTTTTCTATGGTGAATACATCAGAAAGGATTTCACCATCAGAATTGATAATAAAGCAGTCATGTTTATTCTTAGCAACATCGATACCTACAAAAATCATACAGAAAAACTCCTTTTAAAATAAATTTGATACTGTTTAGAGCCACAGGTACTCCTTGCGATTGTAACCTCGTTCTAAATAAACCGTCATGCGGTATCTAACTAATTAACAAGTGTACAAAGAGACTGTGGTCAGAGCCTTATATTAAACCATCATGTGGTAGGAGGAATTCACTGATCCACAGTATCTTATACATTATAACATAAGTCCTGTTTCAGGGCTTTAAACACTATAACTATATAATACGAGGAGGAAAAATAATGGAAAATAACAATAACTTTGATATGGAAGGCGCAAAAAAGGAATATATGTTAAAACATATGCTGTATGCGGTATATCTTTTGGGAGGCATAATAATGATATTGCTTAAGTTTACAAATATAGACTACATTGCAAAGTTCGAAGGAAGGTCGCTTGTGCAGTATGAGAGCCTTTCGGCGGTATTTACGGTTATAGGCGCGGTCGGTATTTTACGTATGTTAAAGCTTCTAAAGAATGAAAAACTTTTAAAGAAGTATATCACTCGTTCAAAGGATGAAAGAAATATAATGCTAAGCAATAAGGCTATGTATATTGCCGTCAATATTTCATTTATTGCCGCGCTCATTCTGGATGTATATTATCTGCCCATTAATATTACAGTAAGCAACACCATCATTTATTTTGCCTGTTTTATACTGTTTGTCTATACCGTGGTATACTTTATTTTGAACAAAATAATGTAAAAACAGATTGACAAAGCCGTGCATTTACTATATAATATTTAACAGCTTAAAACGGAAGGATAAGTAGTCTTATGCATAAGCTCCAGAGAGAATGCGGCAGGTGAAAGCATTTGCGCTGTGTAAGGCGAAGCTCCCTTTTGATATTCATTATCCCGCGCAGACCAATACTCTGCCGTTTTATCGGCGTTAACGATAGCTATGAGATACGCTTTTTAGCGTAAATCAGGGTGGTACCGTGAAAATATTTTCGCCCCTGCACTTTAGCGGGGGCTTTTTAATTTACAGGAGGAAAACAAAATGAAATTCATGGGTGTAAACGAAATAAGAGAAAAATATCTCTCATTTTTTGAGAGCAAGGGTCATCTCAGAATGGCAAGCGCCTCTTTGGTGCCTCAAAACGACAAGAGCCTTCTTCTCATCAATTCGGGCATGGCGCCTTTAAAGCCCTTTTTTACGGGTCAGCAGATACCCCCGAGGAAAAGGGTAACCACATGCCAGAAGTGCATAAGAACGGGCGATATCGAAAATGTGGGAAAGACGGCAAGACACGGCACATTCTTTGAGATGCTGGGCAATTTCTCATTCGGAGACTATTTCAAGCACGAGGCTATCGCTTGGGCTTGGGAGTTCTTCACAAAGGTAGTGGAGCTTCCCGAGGACAGACTCTATGTTTCGGTCTATCAGGACGACGACGAAGCCTATGACATATGGAACAAGGAAATAGGTCTTGCGCCCGAAAGGATTTTCAGAATGGGCAAGGAGGACAATTTCTGGGAGCACGGCGTAGGTCCCTGCGGTCCCTGCTCGGAAATATATTACGATAAGGGCGAGGAATTCGGCTGCGGAAAGCCCGACTGTACCGTAGGCTGCGACTGCGACAGATACATGGAGATATGGAACCTTGTTTTCACCCAGTTCAACAAGGAGGAGGACGGCTCTTATTCCGACCTTTCTCATCCCAACATAGACACGGGCATGGGTCTTGAAAGAATAGCCACCGTTATGCAGGGTGTAAATTCAATATTCGATGTAGACACCGTGAAAGCCATAAGAGATGCCGTATGCAGCATATGCGGAGCAAAATACGGCGAGGACTACAAAAAGGATGTTTCAATAAGAGTCATAACAGACCATGTGCGTTCCGTTACATTCATGACAGCAGACGGCGTTCTTCCCTCAAACGAGGGCAGGGGCTATGTTTTGAGACGACTTTTGAGAAGGGCGGCAAGACACGGCAAGCTCCTTGGTATAGACAGAAAATTCCTTGCGGAGCTCTGCAAGGTGGTTATAGACAATTCGGGCAAGGCATATCCCGAGCTTGTTGAAAAGCAGGATATGATACTTAAGGTGCTCACTACGGAGGAAGAAAGATTTTATGCCACTCTCGACACGGGTATGGCAATGCTTGCCTCCAAGCTTGAGGAGCTTAAAGCAAACGGCAAAAAGGTGCTTGGCGGAGAGGACTCTTTCAAGATGTATGATACCTACGGCTTCCCCGTTGACCTTATGGAGGAAATACTTGCCGACGAGGGCTTCAGCCTCGATGAAAAAGCATTTAAGGCTGAAATGGAAAAGCAGAGGACGAGGGCAAGAAACGCCAGAGCGACCGACACCTACATGGGCGCCGAGGAGACCGTATTCCATAGGTTAGATCCCGCAATGTCCACGGAGTTCTGCGGTTATGACGATCTTAAGGCAGACGGAAAGGTACTTGCAATAGTTTTGGATGATGAAATAACAGAAAGCGCATCCGAGGGCGATAAGGTTTCCATAATCATGGACAATACGCCTTTCTATGCAGAAATGGGCGGTCAGGCAGGCGACAGCGGTATAGCCTATAACGACAATGTTAAAATAGAGATCGAGGACTGCACAAAGTTCGGCGGTAATAAATATGTTCATACCGGCACAGTTGTTTCGGGCGCGGTAAACACGGGCGATACCCTCACCTTGGAGGTAGACGGCGCAAAGCGACTTTCCACAGCCAGAAACCACACCGCAACGCATATTCTGCAGGCTGTTTTAAAGGAAGTGCTTGGAAGCCATGTTGAGCAGGCGGGTTCTTTCGTAAATGATAAAAGACTTAGATTTGACTTCACTCATTTTGAAGCCATAGACAAGGAGACCCTCGGTACTATAGAGAAAAAGGTGAATGAAAAAATACTTGAGGCTCTGCCCGTAACAGTAAAGGAAATGTCCATAGACGAGGCTAAGAAGACGGGAGCAACGGCGCTTTTCGGTGAAAAATACGGCGATATAGTAAGAGTAGTGGATATAGGCGGATATTCAATAGAATTCTGCGGAGGCACACACCTTACAAACTCCGCTTACTGCGGTACATTCAAGCTTCTTTCCGAAAACGGAGTGGCTGCGGGCGTCAGAAGAATAGAAGCCCTCACGGGCGCAGGAGCTCTTTCGTATTACGAGGAGCAGGAATTTGCTCTTAAGTCTATAGGCGACCTTCTCAAGATCACAACGGGGGATATACCCAAGAGAATAGCTCACATTGTGGATGAAAATAAGCGTCTTTCAAAGGAGATAGAAAGCCTTAAAGCAAAGATGAGCGGTTCTCTCGTGGACGATATAATAAACAGCAAGGTAAATGTAAAGGGCATAGATGTGGTTATGTCCGAAGCCAAGGGTCTTGATATGAACGGCTTAAGGACGATGGGCGACCAGATAAAGGATAAGCTTGACGGCATAATAGTTCTTGCAAGCGGCGAAGGCAGCAAATGCAGCTTTGTTGTTATGTGCAGCGAGTCCGCCGTTAAAGCGGGAGCAAACGCAGGGAATATCGTCAAAGCCGCTGCGACCGTATGCGGAGGCGGCGGAGGCGGACGCCCCAATATGGCTCAGGCGGGAGGCAAGGACGCTTCAAAGATACCGCAGGCACTCGAAAGCGCAATGAAGACTGTTGAGGAAAGTTTAAAATAATGGAAAGTCTGGCTTATAAGACAAAGCAAATAATAAAGCATTACGAATTTAATTTCAAAAAAAATTTTGGACAGAACTTTCTCGTGGATGAGAGAGTTCTGGACAAAATAATTTCCGCTGCCGACATAGGCGAAAACGACCTTGTTATAGAGGTGGGCCCCGGCATAGGTACGCTCACGCAGGCAATGGCAAAAAAGGCGGGTAAGGTGATTTCCGTAGAGATAGACAAAACACTTGTGCCAATTTTGGAGGAGCTTCTCTCCGATCATAACAATGTGGAGATAATAAACGAGGACATACTTAAGGTGGATTTAAACGATATTATATCGGCTCACCCCGGCATGACCGTCAAAATGGTGGCAAACCTCCCCTATAATATCACAACACCCATAATAATGAATATACTTGAAAAGCATATTCCCATGGAAAGCCTTACGGTAATGATACAAAAGGAAGTGGCGTACAGAATGAACGCCTCGCCGTCCACAAAGGACTACGGCTCGCTTTCGCTTGTTACACAGTATTACTGCAAGCCATATCTTGTGGCAAATGTACCGCAGAACTGCTTTATGCCAAGACCCAATGTAGACTCCGCCGTCATAAAGCTTACCGTTCTCGATAAGCCCGAGGTGGAGGTGAAGGACGAACAGTTCATGTTTTTGTTTATAAAGGCAGCCTTCGCTCAAAGAAGAAAAACTCTTGTAAACTGTATTTACAACAGCGGCATCACATCTCTTGACAAGGAAGGCATAGCCTCGGTTTTAAAAGAGCTGGGCTATTACGAGAGAGTGCGGGGCGAAAGCCTAAGTTTAAACGACTATGCCGCGCTCAGCGACAAAATGCTTGTATTCAGAGCGTAAAAATATATTCTTTATATTATTTATATCACATATAATTAAATAAGTTCTTATGCTTTGGAGGTTCTTATTTGATTATGGCATATTCAAGAATATTTATTGCTCTCAAGCAGGGCTGCAATGATTTCACAAGGGATGCGCGCGGCGCCGTAGGCAGGTGTATAATTGAGCTAAGAAACGGCGTAGGAAGGCTTATTCTTCAGACGCAGGGCTTGAGAAACGACTGCGATTACAGAGTGTGTTTGCTCACAAGAGACAGCTATACGGAGGTTACAAAGCCGTTTTATGTGGATGCGTCGGGCAAAAGCGAGATAAGGTGGGAGTTTATACCGTCGAAAGCGGGCATAGAGGTATCGGACATAAAGGCTGTCGCTGTGCTTTCGGGGGATAAAGCCCCGCTCATAGGCTTTACAGAGGGCGAATATAATTGGCAGCGCTGTCTTATGGCAAAGACGAGGGTGCCGTCCGTAAGCGCGGCAGAGACAAAAACGCCATTCGGCGAGGCTGAAGAAGCTTCCGCAGATGAGAGCAAGGAAAAGCTTATATGCATAATAAACGAATTTGACAAAAACATAAACGATATAAAGGAATATACCAAAACAAGTATGCAGGAGAGCGAAAACGCTCTGTTTGAAAGGGGCTGCGAGCAGCCGTTCGGCGACGACGGCATAAAGTGGGTAAAGGCAAATCTTAAGGAGCTCTGCCTTGTCAAGGGAATGTGGAAATACATAAACAATCCCTTTGTCATAAAAAGCTGCCGCGATTATCATTATATACTTCTGGGCAGGGATAACAACTGCTGTTATCTGGCAGTCCCCGGCATATATGACAGGGAATACAGACTGGAGGCGCAGGCTCAGGGCTTCAGGGATATAAAACCGCCCGTAAACGAGCCTTTGGAACAGGGCAAGAGCTGTTATTATATTATGAAATGCTGACACAGAGGAAAGGAAACATATATGCGCATAAGAAAAAAATCATGGGCGGATAAGGAGTTCAGCCAAAACACAACTATAATAGACGACCCAAGAGAATATAAGGGCAAATGGCATGAGCTCTTTGGAAATGATAATCCCATTCATATAGAAATTGGCTGCGGAAAGGGCAATTTCATAAGCGAAATGAGTATTGCTCACCCCGATATAAACTATATAGGCATTGAAAGAGAAAATATGGTCATTGTTTCGGCTCTCAGAAAAAGCCGTGAAATGGGAGTAGGGGAAAATGTAAAGTTTTTCTGCGAGGATGTCGCAAACTGCCTTGAAATTTTTGAAAAGGGCGAGATAGACAGGATATATTCCAATTTTTCAGATCCCTGGCACAGAAGAAAGAAGTGGGCTAAAAGAAGGCTTACTCACAGGAATTTTCTCAATTTATACGAACAGCTTTTCGGTGAGAAGGGCGGGGAGCTTTTCCTCAAAACCGACAATCGCATTTTCTTTGAGTTCAGCCTTAACGAAATAGCGGATAAGGGATGGACACTGCATAATATCACTCTTGACCTTCACAATAGCGATTACGAGGGCAATATTATGACAGAATATGAAAAAAAGTTTTCGGAACAGGGCATGCCCATATACAGACTTGAAGGCTATTACAACAGAAAACCGCAACAAACATAAAATGAGCAGGGCTTGCCCCTGCTCATTTTGTTATGTCCGTTTTCCAAAGTCCGTGGTTGTTGCAGTATGCATAGGCACTCAACGGTTTTTCGCCCGCTACGTTGAAAAGAAGCTCGGGCTTGTCGCCGGGCTTGAATATCTTTCTGTGTCCGCCTCTGTCGGTAAGGAGATATACCCACTGTATATAATGATCCTCGCCCATGGGATGCATATCCGAGCCTACGCATACCCTCACGGTATCTCCCTCCACATTTACAACCGGCAGATGCTTTTCTCCCGACGCTTCCGTGCTGTTAGCCTTAAGCTCCGTCATCTGCTGCTTGCAGCACCACATAGGAACGCCTGCGTCGTGTATAAGTCCTACAAGATTACCGCATTTTTCGCATATAAGAAATTCGGGTTTTTCCACAATAACGACCTCCTGTTTTTTTTAATAAACAAGCAGTACAACTTCATTCTGTACTGCTCATTTTGTCGTTATTATTATGCGCTTTTATTTTTTATTTATTCTCTTTGTCATAAATGTTATATCCACATATTCATTATTTTTCTTTGCAAGCTCTCTCATGGTGCACATTGGCACAAAACCGCATCTGCTGTGCAGAGATATGCTCGCGGTGTTGTTGTCCGTTATAACGGCTATGAGCGTGTGAAAACGTGATGCATCTCTTTCAAGCTCTGTTACAAGCAGTGTTCCCAGCCCCTTGTGTCTGTAGTTCTTGTCCACATACACAGAGACTTCAGCCGTAGTGTCATATCCCGAATAGGCTCTGAAGTGCGAAAGCGATGCCCAGCCCTCGACCTTGCCGTCCACCTCCGCAACATATACGGGATAGCCTTCAGTCATGTGCTCGTCGTACCATTTGTAAGCATCCTCAAGCGTTCTGGGTTTTTCGTTCAGATTGTAATTTGTGTTCATTATGGCATAATTCAATATATTGTTTATCGCGGGCACATCATCTTTCCGTGCCTTTCTTAACTGTATGTTTTTCATATTCATTTCTCCTTATTATCACCATTATAAAATAAATTTATTATTAAGTCAATATTTTGGTTTTTTGTTGACTTAATATTTTCGTTGTTATATAATATATTTGTATTTTACGAATAGTTGGAGGAATTGTATGAAAATGCAGCAAATGCTAAGTCTTGTCAGACGGGCAGTGCAGGATTACAATATGATAGAGGACGGCGACAGAATCGCCGTAGGCATATCGGGAGGCAAGGACAGCCTTGCGCTCCTGTCAGTGCTGAAAGCAATGCAGAGGTTTTATCCCAAGCGCTACGAGTTGGAAGCCATAACGGTAAATGTTGGCTTTGAGGGCATGGATTTTTCGCCCGTTACGGCGTTTTGTGATAAAATAGGCGTTAATTATCATATCATAGATACGGACATAGCGCCCATAGTTTTTGAAGCGAGGGAGGAGAAAAATCCCTGCGCCCTATGCGCCAAGATGCGAAAAGGCGCGCTCAATACTCTTGCCGATGAGCTTAAATGCAATAAAATGGCGCTTGGACACAACAGGGATGACGTTATAGAGACCTTCCTTATGGCGCTTTTATATGAGGGCAGAATACACTGCTTCAGCCCATGCACATATCTCAGCAGACGCAAGATCTCATCTATAAGGCCTCTCATATATGTTCCCGAAAGGGATGTGATAGGCTTTGCAAACAAAGAAAATCTGCCTATTGTAAAAAACAAGTGTCCCGTAGACGGTAAAACCACGAGAGAGGACATAAAAAATATGGTAAAGGAGTTTTCGCTCAAATACGACCACTTTGAGGAAAGAACATTCAACGCTATAAAGCGTTCGGACATAGAGGGATGGAGGATAGACTGATGCCGGGATATCACGAGGAAGTAAAAAATAAGCTCACGCTAAAGCTAAGAGATATGCTCAAAGAGCTTCCCATGTTTTGCAGGGAGTTTTTTCTTGCGCTTGCAAACAGCAGGGAGATACGCACAAGAGTTGCATACAGCTATGACCTCAAGGTGTTTTTTAATTTCCTGGTGGAAGAAAATCCCAAGTTCGAGGGCAAAAGCGTTAAAGAGCTCACAATAGATGACCTTTCAAAGGTAACGGCTACTGACTTGAACGAATTTATGAGCTATACGGAATATTATATAAATTCCGACGGCGAGGAAAAATCAAATCACGAAAACGGAAAGCTTAGAAAGCTTGCGGCGGTGCGCGCGCTTTTTAAGTACTTCTACAGAATGGAGAAGATATCCGCTAATCCCGCGGAACTTGTCATCACTCCCAAGGTGCATGAAAAGGAAATAATAAGGCTTGAGCCTAACGAAACGGCAGAGCTTCTGGATGTCATAGAAAACGGCGAAAGGCTCACCGAAGGCGAGAAAAAGTTTCATGATATCACATCCAAAAGAGACCTCGCTATAGTATCTCTGCTGCTCGGTACGGGAATGAGAGTTTCGGAGTGCGTGGGCATAGATATCGACAATATCGACTTTGACATAAACGGCGTTAAAATTACGCGCAAGGGCGGAAACGAAATGGTAGTCTATTTCGGCGAGGAGGTCGAAAAGGCACTTAAGGACTATCTGGAGGAAAGAAGCAAAAAAGAACCCAAGGAAGGCAGTGAAAAGGCTCTTTTTCTCTCCCTGCAAAACAAGAGGATAGGCGTGCGTTCCGTTGAAAAGCTCGTTAAAAAATATGCGGGCAAGGTTACGATGTTAAAAAAGATATCGCCCCATAAGCTTAGGAGCACATACGGCACAACGCTTTATAACGAAACGGGAGATATATATCTTGTAGCCGATGTTCTGGGACATAAGGATGTAAACACCACAAGACGGCACTATGCTCAGATGCAGGATCAGAACAGGCGAAAAGCCGCAAGAGTCGTAAAGCTTAGGGAGGATTGACGTATTATATTCACAAAATGAGTCAATACTTCGTATGAGGTGATTTTTGTGAAAAAAATAATTTATATGTCCCTTCTGACCTTCGCTGTGATTGCTGAAAATAAGATATGGCTAAGCATTGCGGATCTGGGAATAGACAACAGCGGAAAACCTGTTACAAACGCAGAAATAAAAAGCATAGAAAATGTGGATGTGTGCTTCAGGCTGGACGACATAGTCAAAAATATAGAAAAAAGGCTCAAAAAATGCCTGTGATAATATAGGAGAAAACAATGGAAAGCAGTTTTTATTTGAACAACAGAAAAAAGCTCTGCTCCGAAATAGAGGACAATTCGGCGGTAATACTTTTAAGCGGAGCCTCGCCCGTCAAGGCGGGCGATGAATTTTATACCTTCACGCCTTCAAGAAATTTTTATTATATGACGGGCATAGACGATGAAAATATTATACTTCTTATGCTCAAAAGCAAGGGAAATATTCAGACTACGCTTTTTATAAAGCGTCCCGATCCCGTGGAGGCAAAGTGGACGGGTGAAACCGTAACTATAGATGAAGCTAAGGAAATAAGCGGTATTTCGTCCGTAAGCTATACGGATAATTTTGAAAAATCTCTTTCCTCCGCAATATTCAACAATAGGCTTAAGAATATATATTTAGACCTGGAAAACAGGAATATATCATACTCAACACAAGCCATAAGGCTTGCCGAAAAAATAAAATCGGGCTATCCCTATGTAAATATTCTGAATGTATACGATACCATTGCAAATTTCAGAAGAATAAAGGAGCCCTGCGAGATAGCGGAAATCGAGAAGGCTATAGATATAACAAAAAAAGGCATTTATTCCATGATGAAAAACGCCAAGGCGGGTATGGCAGAATATGAGATAGAGGCATATTTTGACTTTGAGCTGAAGAAAAACGGCGTTAAGGACTTTGCTTTCAAGACAATAGCGGCAAGCGGTAAAAATGCGACCGTACTCCACTACAGCTCCAACGACGGCATAACCTGCGAAAACGACCTTATACTCTGCGATTTGGGCGCTCAATGGCATTATTACAACGGAGACATAACAAGGACATTTCCCGTAAACGGCAAATTTACCGAAAGGCAGAAGGAAATATACAATATAGTGCTTGAGGGTCAGAAAAAAGTGATCTCATCCATAAGACCCGGCATTGAATTCGGTTCTCTCAATACAATACTTATCGAATACTACGAAAAAGCTCTTAAAGAGCTGGGACTTATAAAGGACAAATCGGAAGTAAGCAAATATTATTATCACGGCGTGAGCCATAGCCTCGGACTTGAGACCCACGATGCGGGCAGACATAACGAGGGCTTGCTTGAAGAAGGCATGGTGTTTACCGTTGAGCCCGGGCTTTATATAGAAGAAGAGGGCATAGGCATAAGAATAGAGGACAACGTTCTTGTTACAAGCGACGGCTGCCGAGTGCTTTCTTCCGACATAATAAAAGAAGCCGAGGACATAGAAAACTTTATGGCAGGTAAACTCATATGATAAAAAGCGAAACAGAGCTTTATGCTCCCGTTCAAAAATTCTTTGAAGGCTTGGGTTTCAAGGTGGACGCAGAGGTCATGAACTGCGACGTTGTGGCTACAAGGGATGATATAACTGTGATATGCGAGCTAAAAAGAGGCTTTACCATAGAGCTCATATATCAGCTTGTCAACCGCAAAAAAATGACGCCCTATGTATACGCCGTCATACCAAGACCCAAGAATATGCGTTCGGCGGCGTTCAGAAAAAAACTGGATATCTTAAGGGCGATTGACTGCGGACTTATAGTTGTGCTCAATTCCACCAAAAGGGCGGACATAGTGCTGGAGCCCCGTGGAGAAGACACAAGCGCAAAGCGGTCAAGGCGAAGGGGCATAGAAAAAGAGGTCTCCGCCAGAAAAATGTCTCTGAACCTCGGCGGTCAGTCAAGGCGAAAAATAGTTACGGCGCATAAGGAAAGCCTTATAGCCGCGCTTTGCTACATAGAGAAATACGGCAGTATAAACATGAGGGAATGTAAGGAAAATATAAAAAAGGTTTTGAGCAGAAACCACTACAATTATTTTGTGCGTATTAAAAGGGGAGTGTATACTGCCCGCGAGGAGGGCATGAAAACGCTCAAAATAAAGGACTATGAGGATATAGTCGAGTTTTACAGAAAGGAGCCTGAGCTTTGTTTAAAATAGGCAGAAATGATAAATGCTGGTGCGGCTGCGGCAAAAAATACAAGCAGTGCCACGAAAGAAGCGACGAAGAAAATCTTAAGGAATATGTTGAAAAGGGCTATCCCATACCCGACAGACATCTTATACTGTTTCCCGAACAGATACAGGGCATAAGAGAAAGCGCAAGGGTATCAATAGCCATCATGGACGCGCTTGATGGATTTATAAAAGAAGGGGTGTCCACGGAGGCGATAGACAGGCTTGTGTATGAAATGACGGAGGACGCGGGCGGAATATGCGCAGACTATAAGTATGAGGACTTCCCCAAGCACTGCTGTACATCCATAAACAATGTTGTCTGCCACGGCATACCTTCGGAGAGGGAAATACTCAAAAACGGAGATATTGTAAATGTGGACATAACGACAATACTTAACGGCTATTATTCGGATATGAGCCGAATGTATATGATAGGCGACGTACCCGAAAACGCAAAGAAGCTTGTGGAGGTTACAAAAAAATGTATGCTTTCGGGAATAGACGCCATAAAGCCCTACAGACCCGTTTCGGACATAGGCAATGTTATAAACGACATTGCGGATGAAAACGGCTACGGCGTTGTGAGGGCGCTTTGCGGACACGGAGTAGGGCTGAAATTTCACGAGGACCCCGTTGTGAATCACTACAGAACGGACAGAAAAACAATGATAATGGTGCCCGGAATGGTGTTCACCGTAGAGCCTATGATAAACGAAGGCACATGGGACTGCAAGGTATCCTCCGAGGACAGCTGGACGGTTACAACGGCGGACGGAAGCCTTTCGGCGCAGTGGGAGCATACGGTGCTCGTTACCGAAAACGGATATGAAATACTCACGCTATGACAAAGGAGAAAACAATGCTGAATATATGGAATGATAAGCCTCTTGGCTACAATGAGGAATATGACTGCGGACAAAATATAAACAAGCCCGAGCTTGAGGAATTTGTAATATACGACGGCAAAAAGCACAGCTGTGTGCTCATACTTCCGGGCGGCGGCTATGACCATCTGGCAGACCACGAGGGAGCAAATGTTGCAAAAAGACTCAACGAAAAGGGCATAAGCGCCTTTGTGCTATATTACAGAATTGCGCCCTACGCGCATCCCATTCAGCTTTGGGACAGCAAAAGAGCTATGCGCTACATAAGATATAATGCCGATAGATACAACATATATGCCGACAAAATAGGCATAATGGGCTTCAGTGCAGGCGCTCATCTTGCAGGACTTACCACGGAATTTTATGACAAATACGACTATGAAGCAATAGACGGCGCGGACGCATTGTCGGCAAGACCCGACGCTCTCTGTCTTTGCTATCCCGTAATAAGCCTCACAAAGCCCGTGTCGCATTTCCGTTCGGGCGATAATCTCTGCATGGGAAGCGAAGAACTTAAGTATGATTTTTCGCTTGAAAATTCTGTCAGAGAGGATATGCCTCCGGTATTTATATGGCATACCGTAGGTGACAAGGGCGTTGACTGCCGAAATTCCATTGAAATGGCATCGGCTTTAAAAGAAAAAGGCTGTGTATTCGAGCTTCATATTTTCCCGGACGGCAAACACGGCATAGACCTTGCCGAAGGCATAAGGGGAACGGAGCAGTGGTTTTCCCTCTACTGCAACTGGCTTGAAAGAATAGGCTTTTAGGTGTTTTAGTACATTCTTTGCCCCGCATATATTTCTAGGGGTGATAATATGAACGCTTTTGAAACATCAAGACTTATGGACAAGGAGGTCATAAATGTGCGCGACGGCAGCAGACTGGGCTCTGAGTGCGATGTGAGCGTTGACTGCTGCGACGGAAAGATAAGGCATATAATTGTACCCGCTGTAAAAGGTATTTTCTCATTTTTCGGCAAAAAGAAGGAATACTGTATAGACTGGTGCAATGTTGTAAAAATAGGTTCGGACATAATTCTGGTGGATACAGACCGCGAAAAATGTCTAAAAATTTGCGAGGAAGAATAAATGCTTGATATTACAGATGTAAAAAATCAGCTTGAAGGCTTGATAGACAAAAATTCAATAGAAAGCATAACAATAAGCTCTCCCATAAAAAAGAGCGAAGCCGTCATAAAAATAAAGGCGGAAGCCATAATGCTAAAAGATGGGCTTTGCTATCAGTTTTCCGAATATACAAAGGATAAGGTCGTGCACAGCAACATATCTCCCGACGATGTGTTTGACGCTGTGCTGGAGAGGATGCAGGCAAATTTCAAGCAGTGCAACATAAGAGCGGATAAGCTGTGCACCCTGCTTATGAATAAGAAAAGGCAGTTTACGCTCACGGGAGTAAAGGACAATATAAATTTTTCACATTCCGTAAGAGAGCACAACAAGCATAAAAATTATATCATACCCGAAGGCGAATATACGGACTGGCTTTATAAGCTGGGGCTCATGGATAAAAGGGCATTGTGCCCGCCCACAGGCAAAAGAAATTCAGACAGATAAATAAATTTCTTGAAATGCTTAGGGATGTGGAAGAATATATACCCGATAATTCCGTCATTATAGATATGGGCTGCGGAAAAAGCTATCTTACATTTGCAATTTATCATTATTTCAATATTCTGAATAACAAAAATATTGAAATTAGGGGCTATGACCTCAAAAAAGATGTTGTGGACTACTGCAATTCGCTTGCGGATAAATTCGGCTTTAACGATCTTAAGTTTTACTGCGAGGACATTGCGGACATTGAAAACAAGGATGAGCGAATATCCATGATAATAACCCTCCATGCCTGCGATACCGCAACCGACTACGCTATATATCACGGCATACGTTGGGGCTGTAAAGTAATGATGAATGTTCCCTGCTGTCAGCACGAGCTTTTTTCTCAGATAAAAAATGACAAAATGGATATTATGCTGGAACACGGTATTATAAAAGAACGCTTTTCGGCTCTCATGACGGACGCAATAAGAGCAAGACTTATCGAGCTTATGGGCTATGATGTCAAGGTGATGGAATTTATAGACATGGAGCATACGCCCAAAAATATAATGATAAGGTCGGTCAAGACAGACAAAAAGCCCGATGAACATAAAAAAGCCGAGCTTGAAGCTCTTATCAAGGAATATGAGCTGAATCCCACATTGTATAAATTATTATACGGAAATAAATAATAAATATATCCCCCGCCAACGCAGGGGATATTTATTATTCTCTTATCATTTCCATGAAGTCCTCTTCGCTTATTATGGGTATTCCAAGCTCCTTGGCTTTTTTGTTCTTTGAGGATGAGGAGTTTATGTTGTTGTTTACAAGGTATGTTGTTTTTGCGCTCACACTTCCTGTAACCTTTCCGCCGAGTTCTTCTATTTTTGACTGCATTTCCTTCCTGTTTTTGAATATATGCACATCGCCCGTTATTACAAAGGTCTTTCCCTCAAGTAGTGTTCCGCCTTCGTCTTCGTCGCTTTGTTTAAAGTGTATAAATTCAAGAGCCTCGTCAAGAAGTTTGTTACTGCTCTCCGAATCAAAATATTTTATTATGTTTCTGGCTATCACCTCGCCGAAGCCGTCAACGGCAATAAGCTCGTCAAACTCCGCGTTCCTTATATCCTCAAGCGAATTTCTGTATTTTTTGCAAAGAAGCTTTGCATTGCTCAAGCCCACATTGTTTATTCCAAGGGCATATATAAAGTTGGGCAGGGCTGCATCACGGCTTCTTTCTATGGCGTTTATAAGATTGTTATAGGATTTTTCGCCGAAGCCCTCCATAGCGATTATATCGTCTTTGTATCTTTCAAGCCTGAAAAAATCGGTATAATTATCCAAGAAGCCCTTATCTATGAATTTTTCTATTGTAGCTTCCGAAAGACCCTCTATATTCATTGCGTCCCTTGACACAAAGTGCTCGAGAGAGCAAACTCTCTGCGCTCTGCAGTTAGGATTTGTGCATTTAAGAGCCTTTCCGTCCCTTAAGCCTATTATTTCGGCTTCTTCCTTACATACGGGGCATACGGAGGGTATTTCAAGGCTGTTGCTTCTTGTGATGTTTTCGGCGACCTGCGGTATTATCATATTGGCTTTATATACCTTTATTTTGTCGCCTATGCCCAGTTCAAGCCCTTCAATTATGCTGATATTGTGAAGAGAGGCTCTTTCGACCGTCGTTCCTTCAAGCTCCACGGGCTCGAATATAGCTATGGGATTTATAAGTCCCGTTCTGGATGTGCTCCATTCCACAGCCAGAAGTCTTGTTTCGGCAAGCTCGTCCGCCCATTTAAAGGCAATGGAATCTCTGGGGAATTTGGCAGTTTCGCCCAAGGATGAGGAATATTCCATACTGCTGAATGTGAGCACAAGTCCGTCCGTAGCGAAGGGATTGTCGGGTATCTGCGCTTCAAATTCCTTTACGGCATTTTCTATATTGTCCTTATCCACTATTTTGCGCTGAACGCACTCAAAGCCCATTTTTTCCAGCCATTTAAATCTGCTGTTCTTGTCGTCGCCGAAGTCTATATCGTCCGCCTTAACAAGGGCGAAGGCTATAAAGCATACATTTCTCTTTGCCGCAATCTCGGAATTGAGCTGTCTTACCGTTCCGCTGCAAAGATTTCTGGGATTTTTATATTTGTCGTCGGCTTCCAGCTTTTCGTTTATTATATTGAAGTCATCAAATGAAATGACAGCCTCGCCTCTTAGCACAAGCTCGCCCTTGAAGCTTATCTTAAGAGGTATGTTTTTGAAAAATCTGGCGTTATGCGTTATATCCTCGCCAATTTCGCCGTTACCTCTCGTAACAGCCTGATAAAGCTCTCCGTCGCGATAGGTAAGCACCACGGTAAGCCCGTCCATTTTGTAGGAAAGAATACCCCTGTGCTCCCCTAAGAAGTCCTTAAGAGCCTCAATACTCTTTGTTTTGTCAAGTGAGAGCATACGGCTTTCGTGTCTGACCTTTTGCAGGGAGCTCAAGACCTGATGTCCTACCTTCTGCGTAGGGCTTGACGAAAGCACTATACCGCTTTCGTTTTCGAGCGAGCAAAGCTCATCGTAGAGCCTGTCATATTCAAAGTCGCTCATTATCTCTCTGTCCTCTTGATAATAGGCTCTTGACGCCCTGTTAAGTATTTCTATAAGTTCCTGCATTCTTTCCATAGCTATTCTCCTTGAGTTTTATTGCGTTTATATTAGTATAACTCAATTTGAAATAAATAGCAAATTTATTTGTGGAATATCAGTCTTGTAAGACAGCCGTTTTTTGTGTTCTCAATATGTATCTCTCCGCCGTGGGCTTCCATAACGGTCCTGCAAATCATTATTCCAAGCCCGCTTCCGCCCGATTTTGTAGTAAAAAAAGGCGTCCCTACATTTTTTATTATATCCTGCGCTATTCCTCCTCCGTTGTCCTCGATTTCTATTATTATATTGCCGTCTTTGCCGTATAGGCTTGTCCTTATTACTCCGTTTTCCTTTATTGCCTCTGCCGAATTTTTGTAAATATTAAAGAGCAGTATTGACAGCTTTTTGTAGTCGCCCTTAAGCCTTATATCGCCGTCAATTTTAAACTCAAAGCTTATATCCTTCTTGCCGAGTATGGCAAATTCCTCTGTAACATCGTATATAAGGTCCTCGGGATATATTATTTCGTTTCTTATCTCCGGCTGAAGTATCTCCGTGTAGTCGGAAATAAGGCTGTTAAGCTTGTTAAGCTCCTTATTTATTATATCAAAATACCTTTCGTATTCCTGTCCTGTGCTCAGCTTAAGATAATCTATATTAGCTCTTATAAGCGCTATGGGATTTTTTATTTCATGCGCCAGAGCCGCAGCAAGTTCATTGTTCATATTTTTTTCACTCTCCTAGGGCAGAAGCAATGTTTTGCCCACTATAATTTTATCGCTCTTAAGGTCGTTAAGCTCTTTGATATCGTCCACTCTTGCGGAGCTTCCGTACTTTGTATTGCTTATCTTAATAAGAGTATCGCCTGTTTTTACGGTATATCTCACAGGTTCGGCTTCGGCTTTTTTCTGAAGCGTTGTTTCCTCTGTGGTCGTTTCGATGGTGGTCTGTGCGGTGGTTTCCTGTGCCGCGGTATACGCCGCAAATACTTCCTTTGTGTTCTCAAATTCGTTTTCAAGCGATGCCAGCTGAAGCTCTAAAGAATTTATCCTTTCGTCATTTTGTACCAGTCCCACTCCCATTATAAAGCAAACCAAAAGCATAACAAAGCTCAGACTGCCCAAAAGATTTATAGTCCTTGTCTGGTCTGCCTGCGAATAGTGCCTGCCTTTTTTCTTTTTCTTTGCCGATGTAACGGCTCTGGCTCTGGCTCCCGCATCCGTGGCTTCATCTCTGCTTTCCTCCGATGGCTTGTCCTCCTTTATTTTGTTTTCAAGCATATATTCGTGCATGCCCTCGTTCTTTTCATAATATATTATGTATCCGTTTATAGCCTCGAAGTTTTCTTCGTTGTTGTTCCATCTGTAAAAGCCCGATATCTTTTCGGCGGGATCGGTTATGTAGAGCACCTGGAGCCCCTTGGCTATGCACTGCTTCTGAAAGCTGCAGAGCTTTTCGCTTATATAGTCCTCAAAGCCGGGCTGTACATATGCCCAGCCCACAACGGCGCAGTCCTTGAAATACATTTCTATCTGCTTTTCGGCATATTGCCAGCTTTTTTCGGTAAGCTCGGGCATACCGTTTTTCTGTATGGTATATTTTCCCTGTATCACTCCGCTTATAAAAAGCACGTTGTCATTATTTATTGTAAGATTTCTGCCCACGAGCAGGGCAATCTTTTCGCTCCCGTTCTGTGATGAGGCATATTGTTCAAGATATGTACCGGCATAGTCCTCAAGATATATTCTGTCGTTTCCCGAGATACTGCCTATTTGTTTAACATTGTTAGGTAAGCTGTTAGCTTCGTCATTCGTCATTCAAGACACCCTTTCGTTAATGATTTATGTACAAATAATAGCAGATAGCAAAAAAGTATTATGTCAAAGTCTGTTGCACATATGTTATTTTTATCCGCAAATAATTTCAAATTAGGTGCGGTGCGCCCGATACATAATTAATTTAATTTTGTTTATATTAATAAAAGAGGTGGTAAAGTGTACAGCGACAGGGAATATATATCTGTATCGGACATCAACTGCAGGCATATGCTTAGCAGCAGTATAAAAAAACATATCTCAAACCATAAGGACAAACATAACTGCATAGTTATATTCTGCATCGGCACCGACAGGGCGACGGGCGACTCGCTGGGTCCTCTTGTGGGCACAAGGCTTATGTCCTTGGGTATGGATAATGTAATGGGCACTATAGACAGACCCGTACACGCCGTCAATATGGATGAAAAAATAAAACAGCTCTATGATACCTACGATAAACCCATGGTAATAGCTATTGACGCCAGCCTCGGCATATACGACCACATTGGCAGCCTAAGCATTTGGGAGGGCTCTCTCAGCCCCGGCGCGGGAATATCCAAAAAGCTTTCCAGAATAGGGGACATTTCAATAACGGGTATAGTAAATAAATGGAGCCTAAACGGCATAAATCAGCTCCAGAGCACCAGATTGTCCGTAGTGATGAATATGTCCGAGGTGATAGCCGACAGCATATATGACGCTCTTAATTGATATATGCTATATTTAATAATTAAATTTCAATTTATCTCTTGACAAAAAAAGGATAATTAAATATTATAGATATAATGGATATAAATCCTATAATCATTTTGTAAAGGGGATAAGGATATGAAGAAAAAAGTTATTATTGCGCTTACACTTGTAATGGCTTTGACAAGCTTATGCGCATGCGGAAAGAGTGAGAGCTCCGCTTCGAGCAGCTCCGAGGAATCGGGCATTGCGGATGAAGAACAGCCTCAGTACGGCACTGTTGTTTTGGATGATTTCAAGTCGCTTCCTCAGCTTGAGGCAGTAAAGCAGGGAGACCCCGTAGCGGTTTTCCATACAAATCACGGCGACATAAAGGTTCGTCTTTTCCCCGAGTATGCGCCCAAGGCAGTTGAAAACTTCACAACTCACGCAACGGAGGGCTATTACAACGGTCTTACATTCCACAGAGTTATAAATCAGTTCATGATACAGGGCGGAGATCCCAACGGCAACGGTACCGGAGGAGAGAGCATATGGGGCGATGCTTTTGAAAACGAGGTGTCGCTTGACCTCAGAAATATAAGAGGCGCGCTTTGCATGGCAAACGCAGGTCCCGACACAAACGGAAGCCAGTTCTATATTGTACAGAATTCGCAGGGAGAGGAAATGCAGAACGCAATAAAGGGCTTCAATATGGACGAGGACTATATCAACGGCAATCTTATGTTCAAGAATAAGGACGGCAAGACGCTCACAAACGGCGATGTATTCCCGCAGGAAGTAATAGACGCATACGCAGGCGGCGGCTATCCCTATCTCGACCTGGCATATACCGTATTCGGTCAGGTGTACGAGGGCATAACCATTGTAGATGAGATCGCTGCAGTACCGACTCAAAACGACAAGCCCATAGAGGATGTAATTATAAACAGCATAGATATTGGAACATATTAATAAAAATTATAAATTATATAAACCACCGATTTTTTGTCGGTGGTTTTGTGTTTCAGCTTGTAAAGGCTATTATTCCTCTTGAAATGCCTATGGCGCATTTTTGTCTGAAGCTCTCCGTGCCAAGAAGCTCCGCCTCCTCGGGATTGCTTATGAAGGCAAGCTCCACAAGCACCGCGGGCATTCTTGTGAGCCTAAGCACTGCAAAATTAGCGGAAAATATACCCAAGTCCTTTGTGTCTGTCTCCTCAACAAGAGCATTGTTTACGGTAAGTGCAAGACTTTCGGCTATAGTGCCCGTTCTGTAAAAATATGTCGATGTGCCCTTGTAAATGGGGTTTACATTTGAGTTGCAGTGTATGCTCACAAAATAGTCCGCTCCCCATTGATTGGCAAGAGCCGCTCTTTCGGCAAGGCTTACGTTTTTATCGTCCGTTCTGGAATAGTTTACTGTATAGCCTTCAGCTTGCAGCAGTCTGCCCGTTTTAAGCGCCACATCCAGATTTACATCCGCTTCTTCAAGTCCGTTTGCTCCCACTGCGCCGGGATTTGAACCTCCATGACCCGGGTCTAAAAATATCCTCATATAATCACCTAAATAATATATATTTAATTATATGCGGTATGCCGTCTCGCTGTTACCCCGCAATTTATATACAATTCTTAAATAGCGATTATGAATTTATTAAGCAAATATTAAAGAGGCATTAAAATTGCATAAAGCAGGCAAATGTTCACAAAATATTCACACTTTTTGCTTCAAATGCTGATAAAATATGTTTGAAAACAGCAAAGGAGGTTTTTATTATGAATGAAGAATTTGAAAAAACAAACGTAAATGAAAACGAAAATGAGTTTATTGATAATAAGCCGGACAATTCAGAAGCCGATGTAACCTCTTTTGAAAACGCAGAAAGCGCCGAGTCGGTAACAGAAGCCTCTGAATACAATAATGACGGCGGGAGCGACACCGTGTTCGCACAGAATACGGAGGACGAAGCCGAAGCTTATAAGACCGATGAAAACGGCGCGGAGGATAACGCCAAGGACACGGCAAAAAAATATTCTTACAAAAAGAGTATTGCCATAGGGCTTGCGGGAGTTCTTTTGTGCGGCGGCTCTCTGGGCTATTGCCTGGGGCTTGGGCTCAACACCTCAAAGGCTCTTACGGACGCCGTTACAGGCGGCTTCAGCTTCAGCAATAACAAGGCTGAAGAAAGCGAAGACAGCGGTGTGGACGCTTCTCCCGCAGTCAATCTCACGGCATCGGAGGACAGCATTGTAAAGGTAATAGACGGCGTGAAAAATTCCGTTGTAAATATTTCAATAAAGGCTCAGTCGGCAGCCGACTGGTTCGGTCAGGTATATGAAAGCGAGGGCTCGGGCTCGGGCGTAATATATAAGGTCGACGGAGATACCATTTATATTGTTACAAACAATCATGTTGTGGAGGATGCAAATTCGGTTGCCATTTCCATAACGGGAAACGAACAGGTCAACGCCAAGCTTGTGGGCAAGGACGCAACATCGGATCTGGCAGTAATATCCGTATCCAAGAAGGACCTTGCGGCGGCAGGCGTAAACGACGTTACGGCGGCTAAGTTCGGAAGCTCCGACAATATGGAGGTAGGCGAAAATGTGATCGCCATAGGAAACGCTCTGGGACAGGGCAAGACATCCACGCTTGGCATAATAAGCGCACAGAATAAGGAAATAAATATAGACGGCAAAAAGCTTACCGTCATACAGACAGACGCGGCAATAAACCCCGGCAACAGCGGCGGCGCGCTCATCAATACCGCGGGCGAGGTAATAGGCATTAATACCGCTAAGCTTTCCAGCAGCGCCGTTGAGGGCATAGGCTATGCAATACCTATGTCGGCAGCGCAGTCCATAATAGACACGCTCATGCAGAACGGCACCGTTGATAAGCCTTATCTCGGCATATCGGGCTATACCATAGACGATAACTTTGAGAGGATATACGGCATAGACATACCGGGCATATTCGTTTACAGCATTGAATCGGGCTCTGCCGCAGAAAAGGCGGGGCTTCAGGTCAGCGATATAATAACCGCCATAGACGGAAAAGCCGTGTCGGATGTGGATGCTCTTTCAAAAGCCATATCGTCGCATAAATCGGGCGACAGCATACAGCTTACCATAGTGAGGGACGGCATGAAAGAAATGACTATAACAGCCGTGCTTCAAAATCAGAATGAGCAGTTCTGAAAGGAGGGTGATATAAAATGATGAAGTATATCAAAAAAATGGCTGCGGCTGTAGTTGCCTGCGGTGTCATAGGACTTTGCACAGGCGCGGTGATACCCGTAACAACGCATGTGATAGAAAACAGCAGGAAGCCTGCCGTATCGGATGATGTCGCGCTTCTGCCCTCCGAAAACGACGGAGAAGTCAAAACGACAATGGACGAGGCGTCAAAAAATACCGTTGAGATAATAAATAAGGTACAGCCTTCTATAGCTTGTATAACAACCATTACGGAAGGCATAAGCTATTTCAATATGGCTTATCAGAGCAAGGGCGCAGGCTCGGGCGTAGTATTCCATAAGGACAGCGAAAACGCTTATATCGTCACAAACAACCATGTTATTTCGGGTTCGTCAACTGTAAGCATATCGCTTAACAACTGCGACCTTGTAAACGCCAAGCTTGTGGGCAAGGATGCAAACGCAGACCTTGCGGTAATATCCGTTTCATTAAGCGACCTTGCAAAGGCAGGCGTAAGCAACGTTCAGGTTGCCGAATTCGGAAATTCCGAGGAGGTCAAGGTAGGCGAAACCGTCATAGCCATAGGAAACGCGCTGGGCGAGGGCAATACAGCCACAAAGGGCATATTGAGCTCGCAGACTAGAGATGTTAATATTCAGGGTACAGAGCTTACCGTTTTGCAGACGGATGCGGCTATAAACCCCGGCAACAGTGGCGGCGCGCTTGTTAACAGCAGAGGACAGGTAATAGGTATAAACACCGCAAAAATATCTATGACGACCGTTGAGGGCATAGGCTACAGCATTGCCTCCGATGTTGCAAAGCCCATAATAGAGGAGCTTATGAACAGCAAGAGCACGCCCACCCTCGGAGTATATATCACAAGCGTATCCGCGGAGATAGCTCAGCAGAACAATCTCCCGCAGGCAGGCGTTAAGATAGAACAGATAATACCCGGAGGAAGCGCAAGCTATGCCGATATACAGCCGGGAGACCTTGTAACGTCGTTTGACGGCACTCCGGTATTCAATACCGAACAGCTTATGTCGGCTGTCAAGAAGTGCAAGATAGGACAGACTGTAAATATAACTATCGTAAGGAATGGTCAGACAAAGACAGTTTCCGTAAAGATGCGCGAGAGCGCGGATAATTTCTAAAATAAAAACCCACCCGTAAAACGGGTGGGTTTTTATTTCAGCCGAGTACTTCTTTTGCTATGTCCACAGACTGCTTTGCGTCTTTTGAATAATAGTCGGCGCCTATTTTTTCTGCATATTCGGGTGTGAGCACGGCTCCGCCCACCATTATTTTACAGTCGCAGTTATTCTCTCTCAAAAGCTTTATTGTATCAGCCATAGAGCCAAGCGTTGTAGTCATAAGCGCGCTCAGCCCCACGAGATGACAGTCGTTTTCGTTAACAGCCCTCAATACCTCCTCGTACGCCACATCCTTGCCCAAGTCTATAACATTGTAGCCGTAGTTTTCAAGCAGTACCCTTACAATGTTTTTGCCTATGTCGTGCACATCTCCCTTTACGGTCGCCAATACAATTTTGCCTTTTTCAACGGAGCTTTCATTCGATGATGCTATGCTTTTCTTTAGCACGTCGAAAGCCTCCTGCGCCACTCCTGCCGAGAGTATAAGCTGAGGAAGGAATATTCTGCCCGTTTCAAAATCCGAGCCCGCTTTGTCCAGAGCGGGTATTATCATTGTGTTTATTATCTCCATGGCGTCATGCTTTTCAAGCAAAGCCGTGGTTATTTCTCTTGCCTTTTCCTTTAGTCCCTTTTCTATGGCGTATTCGAGGCTGTAGTCTGCGTCCTTTTTTTCTGTTGTTTCATGCACATCCGAGCCGTAGTGCTCTATAAAATCGCTTGAATTTTTATCATGACAGGCAAGCAGTCTGTAAGCTCTCACAGCGCCCGTCATGGCTTCCATATTGGGATTTATTATAGGGAGGTCAAGACCTTTTGTGAGCGCCATAGTGAGAAATGTACTGTTTATAAGTCCCCTGTTTGGCAGTCCGAAAGAAATATTTGAAACGCCCAGAACGGTCTTAAGCCCCAATTCCTTTTTAACTCTTTCAAGAGCGTCAAGCGTTTCCATAACCGCCTCCTGTTCTGCCGAGGCAGTGAGAGTAAGGCAGTCTATGAATATATTTTCCTTAGATATGCCGTATTCAAGGGCTCTGTTCATTATTTTTTTTGCTATTTCAAATCTTTCATCGGCTTTTTTGGGTATGCCGTTTTTATCCAGAGTAAGTCCAAGCACCGCCGCGCCGTATTTTTTGATAAGAGGAAGTATTTTTTCAAGACTTTCATCCTCGCCGTTCACCGAGTTAACAAGCGGTTTTCCGTTATAGACCCTAAGCGCAGCCTCCAACACTGCGGGGTCTGTGGAATCTATCTGCAAAGGCGTTTCCGCTATACCCTGAACAGCCTTTATGACCTTAACCATCATTTCTTTTTCGTCAATATCGGGAAGACCGACATTAATATCGAGTATTTCGGCGCCTCCCTGTATCTGCTCCACAGCCTGACCGAGTATATATTCTATATTTTTGTTTTTAAGGGCTTCCTTGAATAGCCTTTTGCCCGTGGGATTTATCCTTTCGCCTATTATTCTGGGTTGGTCTATGACGACCGCCGAGGTGGGCGAGCATATTGCGGAGGGAATGTTTTTTTCCCTTTTAACTGGCTCAAGTCCCGAAAGTGCTTTTACAGCCGCTTTTATATATTCCGGGTCTGTGCCGCAGCATCCCCCTACAAGATTTATGCCGTATTTGTTCATTTCGGCTATATACTCGGCAAATTCATCCGCGCCGACATTGTATTCGTTTGTAACGGGGTCGGGCAGTCCTGCGTTAGGCTTTACTGCGATGGGAAGCCTTGTCCATTTTGAAAGCTCATCTATTATCGGTATAAGCTCTTTAGGACCCAAAGAGCAGTTAACGCCTATTGCGTCCGCTCCAAGTCCTTCCAGAGTAAGCGCCATTGAGGGTATGCAGCAGCCCGTAAACGTCCTCTTGTTTTCTTCAAATGTCATTGTTACTATAACGGGCTTGTCGCTGTTTTCCTTTGCCGCAAGCAGTCCCGCCTTGACCTCGTAGAGGTCCGTCATTGTTTCAAGCACGATTATGTCCGCATCACTGCCGGTTAGTATCTGTTCTTTGAATATATCGTAGGCGTCCTCAAAGCCGAGAGTTCCCGTAGGCTCCAGAAGCTGACCTATAGGCCCTATGTCAAGAGCCGTGAGCGTGTCAGTTCCTTCGCATGCCTTCTTGGCGCATTTTACGGATGCCTGTATGACCTCGCTCACGCTGTATTTGCAATCCTTTAGCTTATATCTGTTCGCTCCGAAGGTGTTGGCATATACTATGTCGGAGCCCGCTTCAATGTAGCTCTTGTGTATGCTTATTATTTTTTCGGGGTCTGTTATACTCAGAAGCTCGGGTATCCCTCCAAGCTTAAGTCCCATTTTCTGGAGCATGGTACCCATTGCGCCGTCAAGTATTATGTAGTCTTTTTCAAGCAGTTTTTTAAAATCCACAGTGAGCACCTCTCTTTTTGTATTGACAGCTTTTGTTCATGCTGCATACCGCACAGCCTCTTTTCTTTTGGGGCAGGGGCTTATCCGATATGCCTATTACTGCCGTTACGGACTTGCGCGGTATGAGAATATTGCTGTCGTTTGCGGTCAGTCCTATCTTTTTGTCGGCGCTTAATATCTTTATGAAATCCCTCTGTATATCAATGGGGAAATCACCGTAGCCCGGCGAAAATCTGAAGGTGGTATGCTTTATGCCGTGCTCCCGCCTTATTTCTTCCTCGGCTATGTCGCAGAGCTGTTCGGTCATGGCGCTTGCCATAGCGTCCGTTATGAGCGCGGATGTAACATCCGTAACGTTCATAAGACTTATGAGCTTGTCCGCCTTGTCGGAAAGCGTTGCGGCAAGCAGTATAACCTTTTGACATTCTGCAAGATGGCTTGAAATGCTCTTTCCTGCGAGCATAAGGTCTGTATTTTTGACGGTTATTTTGTCGGAGCGTTCTATATCGGCTATTTTATAGCAGTATCTTGGCTCGGCAGAGGAAAGAAGCTTTTTTTCGCAGGAACATATAATATCCCTTATATTTTCTATGTCAATATTGTCTTTATAGCCCATATATCTCAAGGCTTCGTCTATATTTATGCTCTCTATATTCGCCATATCCTGCCTCCGGCATATTCTAAAACACATTTTATTAAGTATATCACATTTATTTGTAAAGGTAAATATGAAAAATTTATTTTGTATACGTAAATTAAACATTGTATTACTTGTAAAATTGTGGTATTATAATATAAATCAGTTTAATATACATGGGAGAAAAATTATGAAAGTTGGTTATCTGGGACCCGAGGGTACCTTTACGGAACAGGCGGCAAGACTTCTTAGCCCCAAGGACAGCGTTTTTGTGCCTTATCACAGCTTTGCCGAAGCCATGAAGGCGGTTGAAGCGGGCGAGGCGGACGAGGCTGTAGCAGCCATAGAAAATTCGATAGAGGGCGTTGTGAACGCGGCTATAGACTGTCTTACATTTGATGTGGAACTATATATACAGCAGCTTATTATAATGCCTATAGAGCAGTGTCTTATAGCCCGCAAGGGTACAAAGCTATCGGATATAAAAAAAATAATGAGCCATTCCCACGCAATACCGCAGTGCAGAAATTTCATAAACGCCAATTTGCCCGATGCCGAAATTGAAACAACGGCGTCCACTGCGGGAGCAATAAAAGCCGTCGCCGAGGGCGAAAACAACATTGCGGGCATAGGCGCGCAGTGCGCGGCGGAGCTTTACGGGCTGGATGTGCTTGCGGAGGGCATACAGGACACAAACGACAACTTCACGGAGTTTGTGAGGCTTTCAAAGAAAAAGAATGAAAACTATACAAACGGCAATAAGGCTACGGTATGCTTTTCGACAGCCAACAAGCCCGGCGAGCTTCTTAAGATGCTTGATATATTTTCAATATTCGATGTAAATATGTCAAAGATATTTTCAAGACCCATGAGGAACAGACCGCTTGAATATGTATTTGTCATAGACCTGGATGTAGACGGAAATTCCGACGACATAAGGGAAGCTTTAAGGCTTCTGGAGCGGAAGACCACATTCTGCAAGAACCTAGGCTGTTATCCAATAATAGACAAAAGGTTGAAAAAATAAAAGAAATGTGATATAATAATTTATTCAGCAATAAAACAGATCAAATGTACTAAGAGGAGATGTTATTTATGAATGAGCGTATTGCCGTTCCTTTCCCCTATGTGGGGCTGGATAAGACGCTTAACATAGTTGAGTACAATTCTGTATACAAAAAGTGGATCGAAGGCTTCAAAGATATAAAGACCATCTTTGACCTTATGCCCGAATTTGATGCGGATAAAGCCGAGCAGAGAGCGCTTATAGGCGAGAAATATTATGACCTCTATACCATGGCGGACGGAGAGGGCAAAAATGTAATATTCGTTGAAAATCCCTATATAAACAGCAAGGGTATGCTCTGCACCAATATTCTTATTGGTATGGTTATAATTGACAACAGCATAGAAATACAGGAAACTATGGATGAGATAAGATATCCGCATTTCTGCGCCATAATCGAGAGAAAGATAAACGACTATTTCAACAATCTCGGCGGATTTGTAAGAAAGTACGAAAGCGGAAAATATCTTTTTGTACTCAACAAGGATACTCTTGCTCAGCTTAAGGAGGATAAATTTTCACTTGTTGAAAATATTGGCAAGCTGGACATGGGAAACGACGTTCCCGCTACCTTAAGCATAGGCATAGGCATGAACGGAAATACCGTAAACGAGAGCATGGCGTATGCAAGGGGCGCTCTCGACCTTGCTCTGGGCAGAGGCGGCAACCAGATAGTAATAAAGGAATCGGAGGACAGCTATCAATTCTTCGGAGGCGACGGTAAGGAAGTCAACAAAAACTCGAGAGTAAGAGCCAGAGTAAAGGCACAGGGACTTGTGGAGCTTATGCTCTCGGCAAGGGATGTAATAGTCATGGGACATAAAAATCCCGATCTGGACAGCCTGGGAGCGGCTGCGGGCATATCCGCAATAGCCAAGTTCTACGACAAAAAGTGCTATATTGTGCTCAACAAAATAACCAGCAGCATAAAGGCGCTTTACGAAAGACTTTCGGACGACGGCAGATATGAAGATACATTCATAAACAACGACGAGGCTCAGAAGCTTATAAAGCGCAACACTCTGCTTATAGTCGTAGACACGCACAGACCCTTCCTCACGGAATGTCCCGAGCTTCTGGACAGAGCAAAGAGCATAGTCATGCTCGACCACCACAGAAAGGCTACGGAAGCTATAGAGAACTGTTCTCTTGTGTACCATGAGGCTTACGCTTCGTCCACCTGCGAGCTCGTTACAGAAATGCTCATGCATATAAAGGGCATAAGGCTCACAAGAACGGAGGTAGACGGACTTCTTGCGGGAATAACCGTAGACACCAAGAACTTTGCCTTCAAGACGGGCATAAAGACATTCGAGGCTGCTGCATACCTCAAAAAGAACGGAGCGGACACGGTTTCTGTCAGAAGACTATTCAAGAACTCATTTGACGAATATATGGCGCGTTCAAGCGTCATAAGAAACGCCGTGATAATATACGAGGATATGGCGCTCTCCGTGCTTGACAGCAAGGCGGAGCTCGACAATCCCGTTCTGCTCATAGCGCAGGCGGCAGACGAGCTTTTGAATATACTTGGCATAGAGGCAAGCTTTGTGCTCTGCGAATTTGAGGGCTCCGTAAATATAAGCGCCAGAAGCTTAGGCAAGATAAATGTTCAGAAGCTTATGGAAAAGCTTGGCGGCGGCGGTCATCAGGCGGGCGCAGCGGCGCAGCTTGAGGGCGTTACCATAGATGAAGCCATAGAAATGCTCAAGAAAAAAATTGAAGAATATCTGGAGGAGAAAAAATAATATGAAAGTAATTCTTTTGGAAGATGTTAAGAATGTCGGCAAAAAAGACCAGACAATAAACGCAAGCGACGGCTATGCAAAGAACTATCTCATACCCAAGAAGCTGGCTGTGGAGGCTACGGACGCCAATATAAAAAAGCTTGACAGGAAAAAAGCGGACGAGGCGGCAAAGGCGGCGGAAGAGCTTGAAAAGGCAAAGAAGCTCTGCGCGGAGATAGAAGCCAAAACCATTGATATAAAGGTCAAGGTAGGTGGAAACGGCAAGCTCTTCGGCGCCGTTACGAACAAGGAAATTTCTGCGGCTTTGAAGGAACAGTTTGATCTTGATATAGACAAGAAAAAGATAACCGTAGAGCCTATCAAGAATGTGGGCAGCTCCGAGGCTGTAATAAAGCTCCATCCGCAGGTGAGCGCAAAGCTTAAAATATCGGTTTCCGAGCAGTAATATACTTTAAGGAGGCAGTATGATGCCCGATAATAACAATGAAAATTCATATATCAACAGAATACCGCCTCATGACAACGAAGCCGAACAGATGGTGCTGGGCTGTATGCTCTATCCCGATGACGAGGGAGTGAGATCAGCGGCTGAAAATCTTTCGGCGGATGATTTCTACAGTCCTGCCCACAGACTTATATTCAGCGCTTTTGTTGACCTTTATAACAACAACAAGCCCGTTGACTTTGTTGTGGCAAAGGATAAGCTCGAATCGCTTGGACAGCTTGAACAGGTGGGAGGCATAGAATATCTCGTCAATCTCAGCAGTCTTGCGCCCACTACAGCCAAAACAAGGTTTTATGTGGATATCGTAAAAGAAAAATCCATACTCCGAAAGCTTATAAAGGCGGGCGACGGTATCTCCTCCGCGGCATATGACGGCGGAGAAAGCTCTGACATGCTCATTGTTAAGGCAGAACAGAGCATACTGGATATTTCGCAGAATATAAATAGAGATGACTTTGTGTCAATGGATAAGGTCATGGCTCAGGTCATAGAAAATATAGACAAGGTTACCCGCTCCGGAA
>CANRNM010000008.1 GCA_947631975.1 uncultured Clostridia bacterium | reverse complement strand
TTTCCTAGCATTTTATTCTCCCTTCATTAAAAATTCATTTGCAAATTTATCCTTATAGTGTTATCATAGCTTATAGCGACTCAAAATGCAAGGAGAAAATTCAAGCTATGAAAAATTTATTCAAGGATAAGGTTTTTCTGCATAATATAACGATACTTGCTCTCCCCATAATGCTGAATGAGCTTATAAATTCACTCATAAATATTATGGATACCTTCATGACGGGTAAGCTCGGCGCACAGAGCGTTACGGCGGTCGGCTTGAGCAATCAGATATTCTTTCTTTTCAATCTCTGCTGTTTCGGCATATCCAGCGGTGCATCCGTATTTATGGCGCAGTATTGGGGAAATAGGGACGTAAAGGGCGTAAGGCGCGTGCTGGGCTTAGCCGTAATATCAGCCGAATTTTTTGCCCTTTTGTTTTTTGTGTTGGCAAGATATATACCCGGCAGTCTTCTCGGCATATACTCAAAGGACGCGGATGTCATAGCTCTTGGCGAAAGCTACCTTGTGGTGGTTTCAATAAGCTATTTCTTCACGGCTTTTGTAAATGTGTTCAACATTGCGCTTAAGGCGATAGGGCGAGCGGCGCAGCCCATGTTCACCACACTCGTTTCGCTCATATCAAATGTGGTGCTTAACTATATATTTATTTTTGTGATGCATCTTGGTGTAAAGGGCGCGGCATACGGCACGGTGTGCGCCAGAAGCATAGAATTTGCGCTTCAGCTAAGCCTTATATTTATAAGACGGCTGCCCGTTCTCGGACGCCCAAGGGATTATATGAGCGCCGACCTTGCCTTTATAAAGCATTATTTTGTGATCGCAATGCCCGTTTTTTTAAACGAATTTATATGGGCTCTCGGCACCACCATATACAATGTGGCTTATAAATACAGCGGTACGATAGCGCAGGCGGCGATACAGGTGTCAAGCTCCGTTCAGAACCTCTTCATAGTGGCGGGCATGGGCTTCGGCACTGCGGTAGGCATAATTTTGAGCAACAGCTTGGGCGCAGGCGACAGAGAAAAGGCAATAGACTATTCCAAGAAGGGAAAGAAGCTCGTTGTGCTCACGTCCATATTTTCGGGCGTTGTGCTCATACTCTTTGCCAAGCTCATAGTGAGCTTTTTCGATATCGACGAGCAGGGCAGGCGCTATGCTCTCTATATGCTCTATGTGGTTGCGGCGGGAATAACGATAAAGAATATAAACTTTATAAATATCGTGGGCATACTGCGAAGCGGAGGAGATACGCTCGCAGGGCTTGTAATGGATATGTCGAGCGTCTGGCTCATAGGCATACCCATGGCGTTTTTGGGCTCCGCCCTTTTGGGACTTCCCATTTACATAACATTTACAATGGTATACATGGAGGAGGCAGTAAAGCTTATTTTCAGCGAAGCAAGAGTTCTTAAATTGAAATGGGCTAATACAATAATATAAAGGGAGTGTGATATATGAATAAGGATACACAAAAGGGAATTTTACTGGGCATATTTCTGACTGTTGCAGCCGTTCTTATTGCAAATTCAGCCCTTATATGCTACAGGACATACATAAAAAAAGAAATAAACCACGAGACGAAGGCAAAGACCATTATGGAAATAATGGACAATGAATATGTGGGCGATATAGATAAGGACGAAATGTTCGAGGGCATTTACACGGGCATGGTGGCGCTTTCCACGGACAGATATTCGCGCTATATCTCCGCGGAGGACTACAAGTCCTATAAGATAAATACCGAGGGCAACTATGTGGGCATAGGCGTAAAGACAACCATAGACCCCGAGGACTATTCCATATACATATATTCGGTCTATGAAAATTCACCTGCCGCCGATTCGGGGCTTATGACGGGCGACAAGGTGATAAAGGTGAACGATGTGCCCGTGAGCTATGAAAACTATGACGAAGCCATAGATATGATAAGAGGCGAGGCGGGCAGCAGCGTCAAGCTCAGCATAAAGCGAGGGGACAATGTGTACGACAAGACCGTTCTGCGCAAGGATGTGAATGTGCCTACTGTCGGCGGAGCCATGATAGACAGCGATATAGGCTACATAGAGATAGACGGCTTCGAGGGCGTTACGTACGACCAGTATACGGAAGCCTACAGCAAGCTTAAGTCTCAGGGCATGAAGTCTCTTGTAATAGATTTGCGAAATAACCCCGGCGGACTTCTGGACTCCGTATCCAAGATAGCGGACGCCATAATTCCCGAGGGCGTCATAACCTACACCGAGGATAAGGAAGGCAACAGGGAATATGTATATTCCAAGGAGGGCGAGGCGGATATACCCATAGCCGTAATAGTCAATGAAAACAGCGCCTCTGCGGCGGAGCTTCTCACGGCAGCCATAAAGGACTCTCACAAGGGCACCGTGGTGGGCAAGACTACCTACGGCAAGGGAGTTGTGCAGACCACCTTTCCGCTCACCGACGGCAGCGCCGTAAAGCTCACCACATCAAAATACTACACGCCCGGCGGCGTATGCATAGACGGCGAGGGCGTAAAGCCCGATGTCGAGGTGGATAACGACGGCTATGTCCACAGGACGCTCACAAGCAGCACTGCCGAATATGATATTGAAAACGACGCTCAGCTTAAAAAGGCTGTAGAAATTTTAAGGGGCTGATATTATATCGGCTCTTTTTTTTATTTTGTTTTTTGTATAACAAAGTGTTGAAATATATATTTTTTTATGTTATCATAAATTCAAATGCAGTTTAGGAGGAATAATGCAATGAAGGGAATAATAACCGTTGTGGGCAAGGACAGCGTGGGCATAATAGCGAAGGTGTGCACCTACCTTGCGGAAGAAAAAATAAATATACTCGATATATCCCAGACCATAGTTTCGGGCTGGTTCAATATGATGATGGTCATAGACCTTTCAACAAGCTGTCATCGCTTTGAAGAGATAGTGGCAGAGCTCAATAAAATAGGCGAGGAAAAGGGAGTCGATATAAGGCTCCAGAGAGAGGATATATTCAATTCGATGCACCGCATCTGATATGTCGGAGGTTAATTTATGATTTCAAGAGTTGAGGTTCAGGAAACAAACAAAATGATACGGGAGGCAAATCTCGATGTGAGGACCATCACAATGGGCATAAGCCTTCTGGACTGCGCCGATTCGGATATAGATAAGCTTAATGACAAGATATACGACAAGATAACCAAAAGCGCCGAAAACCTTGTCAAAACGGGAGACGAGATAGGCAACGAGTTCGGCGTGCCCATAGTCAACAAGAGAATATCGGTTACGCCCATAGCCCTCATTGGCTCGGGCTGCAGCGCGTCGGATTATATAAAGATAGCCAAGACGCTTGACAGGGCTGCGTCGGAGGTGGGCGTAAACTTCATAGGCGGTTATTCCGCCCTTGTGCAGAAGGGCTCCGCTACCGGCGACAAGCGCCTTATAGAGAGCATACCCGAGGCATTGAGCGTTACGGAAAGAGTGTGCTCCAGCGTAAATGTAGGCTCCACACGAAACGGTATAAATATGGACGCCGTAAGACAGATGGGCGAGATAATAAAGGAAATGGCTTTCCTCACAAAGGACAGAGGCTCCATTGCCTGCGCAAAGTTCGTTGTGTTCTGCAATGCCGTTGAGGACAATCCCTTCATGGCGGGAGCCTTCCACGGCGTGGGCGAAAAGGAAAGAGTAATAAATGTAGGCGTAAGCGGACCGGGCGTTGTGAAGCGCGCTCTTGCCGAGGTAAGGGGCGCAGACTTTGAGACCCTCTGCGAGACGGTCAAAAAGACGGCATTCAAGATAACAAGAGTGGGTCAGCTTGTGGCGCAGGAGGCGAGCAAGAGGCTCGGCGTACCCTTCGGCATAATTGACCTTTCGCTTGCTCCCACACCCGCTATAGGCGATTCCATAGCCGAGATATTCCACGAAATGGGTCTTGAACACGCGGGAGCTCCGGGCACTACTGCAGCCCTTGCCATACTCAATGACAATGTAAAGAAGGGCGGAGTTATGGCAAGCTCCTATGTCGGCGGACTTTCGGGCGCGTTTATACCCGTGAGCGAGGACCACGGCATGATAGACGCCGTAAGAGCGGGCGCATTGAGCCTTGAAAAGCTGGAGGCTATGACCTGCGTTTGCTCCGTCGGTCTTGATATGCTCGCAATCCCGGGAGATACCTCCGCGGAGACCATCTCGGGCATAATAGCGGACGAAATGGCTATAGGCATGATAAACAGCAAAACAACGGCTGTCAGGATAATACCCGTTATAGGCGCCAATGTCGGCGAAACGGTCGAGTTCGGCGGACTTCTGGGCTACGCTCCCATAATGAGCGTCAATAAATTCGGCTGCGAAGCCTTTATAAAGAGAGGCGGCAGAATACCCGCGCCCATACATAGCTTCAAAAATTAGGGCGTATAAAAAATGTTTTTAATTACCCTCATATTTTCGTTATATGGGGGTAAAATTTATAGCGAGGTGTTTTTATGAACTGCGATAAGGTATTGTACTTTTTTGAAAAGATAAATGAAATACCCAGAGGCTCGGGTAACGAAAAGGCTGTGAGCGACTATCTTGTGTCCTTCGGCAGGGAAAGAGGTCTTTGGACTCACCGGGACAAGGCGAACAACGTCATTATAAAAAAGCCCGCTTCAAGGGGATATGAAAATTCAAAGCCCGTTGTCATACAGGGACATATGGACATGGTGTGCGAAAAAAACGCGGGGGTCGTGCACGATTTTGAAAAGGACCCCATAAAGGTGATATACGACGGAGATTTTATACACGCCGACGGCACCACGCTTGGCGCGGACGACGGCATAGCCGTGGCTATGGCGCTTGCGCTTTTGGATGACGGCTCTGCCGAGCATCCTCCCATAGAGGCGGTATTCACCACCGACGAGGAGGTGGGCATGTTCGGCGCGTCAAGCCTCGATATGACGCTCATAGAGGGCAGAAGGCTCATAAACATAGACTCCGAGCAGGAGGGCGTTTTCACGGTCGGCTGCGCGGGAGGCGTAAAAACCAAGTCTTTAATACCCCTTGAACTCAAAGCGCCCGAATATACGGAGTTTGCGGCAATAATACTTTCGGGTCTCATAGGCGGACATTCGGGCATAGATATAGACAAGGAGAGGGCAAATGCCAATAAGCTCATGGCAAGGATACTTCATTCCCTTTCCGTTACGGATAAAATAGAGCTCTCCGAGCTTCAAGGCGGCTCAAAGAACAACGCCATACCCGTATATGCCGAGGCGATAGTTGCCTGCGGGGATATAAAGCGCCTCAAGGCGAGCGTGAATATATTGTCCGAACAGCTCAGAGCCGAATACGCCGATACCGACAAGGGCATAGATATAAGGGTAGAGGAGATAGAGGGCAGGAGCACCGTTTTCTCAAAGGAAAGCCTTGAAAAAACAATAACCGCGCTCATGCTCATGCCCAACGGCATACAGTCCATGAATACCGCCCTTGGTATGCCCGAAAGCTCCAACAATGTGGGCATAGTCAGGACGGAGGACGACAATTTAAGCATAGTCTGCGCTGTAAGAAGCGCCGTAATAACCAAAAAGACCTATATAAAAGAACAGATAGAAGGGCTTGTCGCTCTCTGCGGAGGCACAACGGAATTTATAGGCGACTACCCCTCTTGGGAATACAGACATGATTCGCCTCTCAGGGATGTTTTCGTGAGCGTATATAATGAAATGTACGGCAGGGATGCCGTTGTGGAGACAGTACATGCGGGATTGGAGTGCGGCATAATATCCGAAAAGGCGCCCGGCATGGATATGATATCCATAGGTCCCGATATATTCGATATACACACGCCCAGAGAAAGAGCGAGCCTTTCCTCGATAGAGAGAGTGTGGAATATGCTCTGCGTTATACTTAAAAGACTGTAAGGAGAAGGTATGAATATATTTCGGGACAGAAGCTATATCAGAATATGTTTTTACATCATATTTACATTTGTCTGCATATATGTTTCGGCAAGGCTCATTGATGCCCTGCTTTATTCCCTTGCAAATATAGACGAGTTTTTTTCTGCCGTGAAATATTTTCTGGCTCGACTTTGCTCCGTTTTTTCAATACTTGTGCTGGGTTTTGTTTTTGCTTATATACTTAAGCCCGCAGTCTGCGCCGTGGAAAGAAAAACAGGCTTAAAAAGGGGCGCGTCCTCTGCGGTCGTTTTTTTAGCCTTCATAATATTCATCATTTCCGTTACTGCCGTAACGGTATACAGCATAGACTATGAAAGCCTCGGAACGAGAATAGTCGAATACGGCAGGAATGTAAATTCCATATACTCTGATATAAAGCGATTTTTTGACACTCACAGGCTTTTTTATGCCGAAAATATATTGAACAGCATAAACACTTCGCTGTCGGGCTTTACGGCAAGACTCTGCGCCGATGTCATAAATATTTCCGGCAAGCTTTTAAGCCGTATCATAACGGTGTTTGTGAGCCTTGCGGCAGGCTATTATATGCTCCGCGACGAGGAAAGGATAACTTCGGCTCTAAGCCGCTATGCGCAAAGGCTTGCGGGAGAAGGGCTGAAAGAAAGAGCTTGCTTTCTGCTTGCGGACCTCAACAGCATATTCAGCCGTTACTTAAGAGGACAGCTCACCGACGGCGCAATTATGGCAGGGCTCATAAGCCTTTCGCTTGCCGTCATAAGAGTGCCGTTTTCCGTCATAATAGGACTTGTGAGCGGTTTTTCAAATATTATCCCCTATTTCGGCTCCATACTGGGCTTTGTGCTTTCGGTAGGCATGGCGCTTGTGAGCGGAGAGCCTATAAGGGCGGTCTATGCGGCTATAGTTATTCTTGTATTACAGCAGATAGATTCGGTATTCATAGTGCCGAAGGTGGTAGGAGAGAGCGTAAGCCTAAGCCCCGCCGTAATAATAATATCCCTTGCCGTTTTCGGCAAGCTGTTCGGCATATGGGGCATGGTGTTTGCAGTCCCGCTCACGGCTTTTATAAAGCTTAGGCTGGACAGATTTTGCAAAAGGAGAGAAAGAAATGAACAAGACTGCGGATAAGGAGCTTCTCAGGATAAGGGCAAAGGAAAAAATGCTTGACGGCAAGGAAAGCTTTGCCGAAGCCAAGCTCAACGATATAATGAACAAGGTAGAGGATAAAATACCCGAGGGGCTTGCCGAAAAGCTGGAGCTTGCCTTTTACAAGGGCTTCGGTTTTGTTTTCAACAAGGGCGTGGATGTCATTGAAAAAACATATAACAAAAGCGGTATGGATATGGATTTCAGAGCATATAAGAATATTATGCTCAATGACGAGGAGGCGCTTGTGCATTTCAGAAAAAAGCTTGACGCGGGATTAAAAAAAGACCTCACTCTTACGGCTTTGGAGGGCACGGGGCTCGGCATACTGGGGATAGGGCTTCCCGATATACCCATTTTCATAGCCGTCATATTGAGGAGCATATATAAGATAGCCTCGGCATACGGCTTCGACTATGACCAAGACAGCGAGAAATGCTACATATTAAAGCTCATAACCGGAGCCTTAAGCGCGGGTGAGGGCAGAGAGAGGATAAAAAAGCAGATAAGGAGAATGGAATATCTCATAAACAACGATATATACGAAACAAATCTGGACAGAGAAATGAAAAAGGCTTCGAGCCTCATGGCAAACGAGCTTATAACATATAAATTTGTACAGGGCTTGCCCGTTGTGGGCGTGCTGGGAGGCTACACCAATGTAAAGACGCTCAACAGGATAGTCAGCTTTGCCCATCTCAACTATGAAAGGCGCTGTATAGAGCTTTTGCGCTCCGAAGGCTGATTTTCGCAGTTTTTACGGCGTTTTCTGGAGGCGAGCATACCGCCTATTTTTCCGCTTTCTCTTGCTGTGAGCGATTTCCAGCCGTTTGTTTTCACCTTATCCATAAGCCCAAGCTCCTCGGCTATTTCATATTTCATTATGTCGTCGGGAGTGAGGGGCTTTTTTTGCTTCATAACATATCACCTCAACTTATAGGATTGCCCCGCTTAAAAATTTTATTCAATATATACCGCTTTGTGTTGACATTTAAGGTAATTGATGTTATAGTTAATATAAATAAGAAGATAGAGGTTGCATTTGACATGAGTAGATATTTTGATGCCGCAGCGACAAATGAGAAATATCAAAAGGGGAAAATGCCGAAGGAAGCTCTCTGCTGCGGAGCGCTTTCTGGTTGTCGGAGTTAACAGCCCGATAACTGTCATAAGCCGCAGGGCTTATGGAGAGCTATCTGTGAATATATGCTTATATCACAGATTGGCTTTTGTCAATCTTTTTTTGACTAATGATATGGAGGTAATAACAATGAAAACATTTAATGTGGGAATTATAGGCGCTACGGGAATGGTAGGTCAGCGCTTTACGCTCCTTCTCGATAAGCATCCTTGGTTCAATGTGGCTGCGGTCGCCGCAAGTCCGCGTTCCGCAGGCAAGAAGCTTAAGGACGCTATAGGCTCAAGGTGGGCTATGACGGAGCCTATTCCCGAAAAAATAGGCGATATGGTCGTTATGGACGCCGCTGCCGATGTGGATAAGATCGCGTCCATGGTGGACTTTGTGTTCTGCGCCGTGGATATGAAAAAGGACGATATAAGGGCGCTTGAGGAAAGATACGCAAAGGCTGAATGTCCCGTTGTGAGCAACAATTCCGCTCACCGCTCAACTCCCGATGTGCCCATGGTAGTGCCCGAGATAAATCCCGAGCACATTGAAATAATAGAAGCACAGAAGAAGAGGCTCGGCACAAAGAGAGGCTTTATAGCCGTTAAGTCCAACTGCTCACTGCAGAGCTATGTGCCCGCGCTTCATCCTCTCAGAAAATACGGCATAAAAAATGTGCTTGCCTGCACATATCAGGCTATATCCGGAGCGGGCAAGACATTTGAAAGCTGGCCCGAGATGGTGGACAATGTAATACCCTTCATAGGCGGCGAGGAGGAAAAGTCGGAGCTTGAGCCTCTCAAGATATGGGGACACATTGAGGGTGATAAAATAGTAAACGCCGTTACTCCCAACATCACTACACAGTGTCTTAGAGTTGCCGTTTCCGACGGACATACGGCAGCCGTATTCGTAAGCTTTGACAACAAGCCCTCTAAGGAGGATATACTCAAGGCTTGGAAGGAATTCAGCGGAGTTCCGCAGGAGCTTGAGCTTCCCTCTGCACCCAAGCAGTTTTTGAACTACTTTGAGGAGGACGACAGACCGCAGGCAAGGCTCGACAGAATGCTTGAAAACGGCATGGCTGTTTCAATAGGCAGACTTAGGGAGGACAGCCAGTATGACTATAAATTTGTGTGTCTTTCGCACAACACATTAAGAGGCGCGGCAGGCGGAGCGGTGCTCATGGCAGAGCTTCTTGCCGCAAAGGGATATTTTGACAGATAAGGGGGTACATATTATGTCAAAAAACACAATTTTTGAGGGAGCGGGAGTTGCCATTGTAACTCCGTTTTCGTCCGACGGCAGCATTAATTTCGACGCTCTGGGCAAAATGATAGATTTCCAGATAGAGAACCACACCGACGCGCTCATAGTGTGCGGCACAACGGGCGAGGCTTCAACTCTTACGGACGATGAACAGATAGAAACCATACGCTTCGCGGCAGAAAGGGCAAAAAAGAGGGTTCCCGTCATTGCGGGAGCGGGCAGCAACGACACCGCTCACGGCATAGAGCTCTGCAAGAGATGCGCAAAGGTGGGCGCAGACGGACTTCTCATAGTAACGCCCTATTACAATAAGACCACTCAGAAGGGTCTTATAAGGTATTATACCGACATGGCGGCGGCGACCGATCTTCCCGTCATAATGTATTCCATAGCGGGCAGAACGGGCGTAAACATCACGCCTGTGACCGTTGAGGAGCTTGCGAAGATAGAAAACATAGTTGCCATAAAGGAAGCCAGCGGTAACATATCGCAGGTTGCGGAGATAGCCCACAGGACGCAGGGCGACCTCGACATATACAGCGGCAACGACGACCAGATCGTGCCTCTGCTTTCACTCGGAGGCAAGGGCGTTATATCCGTGCTTTCAAATGTAGCGCCTAAGTATACTCACGATATGGTTTCGGCTTATCTTTCGGGCAACTGTGCCGAGGCCACAAGGCTCCAGCTTGACTGCCTCGGGCTTGTTAAAGCTCTGTTTTTGGAGGTCAATCCCATTCCCGTAAAGGCTGCCCTTAATATGATGGGCATGAACGCGGGAGGCTACAGAGCACCTCTTATCGAAATGGAGGAAAGCAACAGGCTTGTACTTGAAAAGGCTATGAAAAACTTCGGGCTTATATAATAGTTTTTCTAAAAAAGGAGAATGACCTATGACAAAAATTATAATGAACGGATGTAACGGCAAAATGGGCAGGGTCATATGCGGACTTTGCAAAAACGACGCGGACGCCGTGATTGCCGCGGGCGTGGATATGGTGCCCGCAAATACGGATTTCCCCGTTTTCGGCAATATAAAGGACTGCAATATAGACGCTGACGTCATTATAGACTTCTCTACGGCTTCGGCTGTTCCGCAGGTCGTGGAATATGCCGTTGAAAAGGGCATACCCGCCGTTATATGCACAACGGGCTTGAGTGAGGAAACACTTGCGCTCATAGATAAGGCTTCGCAGAGCGTGCCTATGTTCAGAAGCGCAAATATGAGCCTCGGCATCAATCTCATTGCATCCATACTCAAAAAATACAGCAGTGTGCTCTATGAAGCGGGCTTCGATGTGGAGATAGTCGAAAGACATCACAATCAAAAAATAGACGCTCCCAGTGGAACGGCAATTCTTCTTGGCGATGCCGTGAACGAAAGCGTGGGCGGAGCTCTTGAATATGTGTATGACAGAAGCAGCGTAAGGCAGAAAAGAGACAGGAAGGAGCTTGGCTTTTCGGCTGTCAGGGGCGGGACCATTGTGGGCGACCACGAGGTGATATTCGCAGGCAAGGACGAGGTGGTGGAGTTTACCCACTCCGCTTACAGCAAGGAGGTCTTTGCAGTCGGCGCCCTCAAAGCCGCCAAGTTCATAAAGGATAAAAAACCCGGCAAGTACGATATGCAGGATGTAATGTCGGAGATATAATAAAAAAACCAAAACTCTTGCTGATCGTTATTTTTATGCTAATGTTTTATAAAAAATAAAAAGGAGACTCCTATCAAGTCTCCTTTTCATTTTATCTCACATCTTTTATTGAATCAATGCTGTATCCCTTTGCCTTTATTTCCTCCACCACTTCCGCAACATTGTGCGAACGCACCTTTACCGTCATCTCTATTGTGCCGTTTTCAACTATGTTGCTTATATTCCTTATATCTATGTTATGAGAAGCAAATATCTGCGTTACCTCGGCAAAAACGCCTATCCTGTCCTTTGTGGATATGGCGATCCTAGTTCCCTCCGATTTAACGCCCATTATGTCTATAAAGGCTCTGAATATATCCGTTCTTGTGATTATGCCCACAAGATATTCGCCGTCGGTAACAGGCAGGGAGCTAATCCTGTTTTCCTTCATAACAAGTGCGGCGTCCTCAAGCAGGGCGTCCCTGCTTATTCTGAATATACCCGTCTTCATTATATCCTTTACCTTTGTCTTGCTCAAAAGATAATTTATCTCATATACGCTGAGTGATGTGGCGCTTGACGGATTTACCTCCGCGAGAAGTTTTTCCGTAACAAGACCTATAAGCTTGTTGTCGTCGTCCACAACAGGAAGCTGCGAAAACCTGTTCTCCTGCATGAGCTGGTATGCCTTAGCCACCGATTGGTCGGGCATTGCAACGGTCGGTCTTCTTGTCATTCTTTCATGTACATACATACATAATACACCCCCGTAAAAATTTTTTTCTTATAAAATATATTACCATATTTTTTGGTAAAAATAAAGACAAATTTAAAATAAATGTAAAAAAATATATTTATGCTTGTAATGACAAAAAAATTGTTGTATACTAATTATATTATTGTGAATAAGTGTGGAAAGCTTTTGAGCCTTCCACATAACATGCATTACTTTTGGAGGTTATGTAGATATGAATTCTTCAGATTTACTGACAATAAATTGTCTGCGCGTACTGAGCATAGAGGCAATAGAAAAAGCCAAGTCGGGACATCCCGGCATCACCATGGGCGCCGCTCCCATGGCATATGAGCTTTTTGCAAGGCATCTTAAGCACAGTCCCAAGAATCCTGCTTGGCTCAACAGAGACAGGTTCGTGCTTTCTGCGGGACACGGTTCGGCGCTTTTGTATTCTCTTCTGCATCTTTTCGGCTACGATGTGAGCCTTGAGGATATGAAGGATTTTCGTCAGTTCGGTTCCAAGACTCCGGGACATCCCGAGTACGGTACCACTCCGGGCGTTGACGCCAGCACGGGACCTTTGGGTCAGGGACTTGCAAACGCAGTGGGCATGGCTATTGCCGAGGCTCATCTTGCAGCCAAATTCAATACGCCCGACTGCAATATAGTAGACCATTATTCATATGCTCTCTGCGGCGACGGCTGCATGATGGAGGGCATATCCTACGAGGCGGCTTCTATAGCGGGCGCTTACGGTCTCGGAAAGCTCATTGTGCTTTACGATTCCAACAACATCACCATAGAGGGAAGAACGGAGCTCACATTCACGGAGAATGTCAGAGCCAGATTTGAAGCCCTCGAATGGCACACTCTCTATGTTGAGGACGGCACGGACATAGACGCCATAGGCAGAGCCATTGAGGAAGCAAAGGCTGTCAAGGACAAGCCCTCGCTCATAGAGATAAAGACGGTCATAGGCTACGGCTCGCCCAACAAGGAGGGAAGCGAGACCTCTCACGGCGCGCCTCTGGGCGTAGACGAGGTGAAGGCAACAAAGCACAGCCTCGGCTGGGACTACGAGGAGGACTTCTATGTGCCTTCCGAGGTAAGAGAAAACACTGCGTCCTTTATTCCTGCGCTTGAAAAGGCGGAGGAGGACTGGAACAAGCTCTATTCCGAATATAAGGCAAAATATCCCGAGCTTGCCGCCGAATACGAGGCATGGCTCAAGGACGACTTTGTGGGCGACCTCGAAAACGACGAGAGCTATTGGTATAACGAGGGAGATATGGCAACAAGAGACTGCTCCGGCAAAATACTTGCCATGCTTTCAAAGAAAATGCCCAATCTCTTCGGAGGCTCCGCAGACCTTGCGCCATCCAATAAGTCTGTTATGCCCGACAGAGAGTATTTCAGCAAAGAAAACAGAGACGGTTCAAACATACACTATGGCATAAGAGAGCTGGCAATGACGGCTATTGCAAACGGTATGTATTATCATGGAGGCATAAGACCCTACATAGCAAGCTTCTTCGTATTCTGCGACTATATGAAGCCTGCTTTGAGAGTTTCTGCCATTTCACACCTGCCCATAATAAGCATACTCACTCACGACAGCATAGGCGTAGGCGAGGACGGACCCACGCATCAGCCCATAGAACAGCTTTCGGCTTACAGAAGTCTGCCCAACTACAATGTATGGCGTCCCTGCGACATAAACGAGAGCGCAGCCGCATGGTACAGCGCAGTTACGGAGAAGAACACACCGTCATCCCTTGTGTTTACAAGGCAGACCACCAAGAACATAGGCATTGACGGCAGAAAGGCATTAAAGGGCGGTTATGTCATAAGAGATTCCTTCAAGGAAACTCCCGATATAATACTTATCGCCACGGGCTCCGAGGTGGGTCTTGTGTACGACGCTTACGATGTGCTCAAGGAAAAGGGCGTTTCTGCCCAAGTCGTAAGTATGCCCTGCGTAGAGGTGTTTGAAAAGCAGACCGAGGAATACAAGAACTCCGTTCTGCCCAAGAATGTTACAAAGAGAATAGTTGTCGAGGCGTCCTTTGATATGTCGTGGTACAGATATATAGGTCTTGACGGCGAAATAATAGGCATGAAGGAATTTGGACGCTCTGGTCCCTATTCCGTGTTATTCAAGCACTATGGCTTCACTGTTGACAATGTGGTCGACAGGGCTTTGAAGCTTTTGTACAAATAAATAATATAAGCGGGAGAAAGCTCCCGCTTTTTGCATAGGTGAGAGTATGGATAAACTCAAAAAGCAAATGGAATTTCTGGTTGAAATTTCAAAGATGAAAAGCATATACAGGCAGTCTATATACTATGAAAACGGCACTATAAAGCGCGAAAACGATGCCGAACACAGCTGGCACATATGTATGTACGCCCTTGTGCTCTCGGAGTATGCTCCGGAGGGTACGGATATTTCAAGGTGCATAAAAATGCTTCTTATGCACGACCTTGTGGAGATATATGCGGGCGACACCTACCTTTATGACGAAAAGGGCAACGCCGACAAAGCAAGGCGCGAGGCGGAGGCAGCCGACAAGCTCTATTCAATGCTCGGAGAGCAGGGAGATGAATTAAAAAAGCTCTGGCTTGAATTTGAGGAAAATTCCACGGATGAGGCGCAGTTTGCAAACGCCATGGACAGGCTCCAGCCCTTGCTTCTTAACTATCTCACGCAGGGCGGAAAATGGCGCGAAAACAATGTGCATATATCGCAGGTGCTCGAAAAGGGCAAGTGGCAGACAAGAAAAGTAGACGACAGAATAAAAAAGCTTGTATCGGATATTCTGGAGGACAGCGTCAAAAAGGGCTATCTCCTCCCATAAAATAATAACGAGGTGAAAATAAATGAGCGATTTGGAAAAAATTGTGGACAAGGCGGAAATACTTACGGAGGCTCTGCCTTATATAAGGGATTTCTATAATAAGAAGGTCGTCATAAAATACGGCAGTCAGGTGCTTAAGGATAAGAAGGTCGCAGAGAGCGTAATGGAGGATATTGTCCTTCTTAAGCTTATAGGTATGCAGCCCATAATCGTGCACAGCGGCAGCAACGAAATAAACCGCTGGCTCAAAGCCATAGGCAAGGACATAGAATACTACGACAACAGCCGAGTTACCGACAAGGAGACCATAGAGGTCGTTGAAATGGTGCTGGGTAAGATAAATAAGGACCTTGTTCAGCTCATAGAAAAGCACGGCGCAAAGGCTGTGGGCATATGCGGAAAGGACAGCGCCACCATAAGGGTTACCAAAAAGCAGGTAAAGGGCGTGGATATGGGCTACTTCGGCGAGGTCGAAAGCATAAACACGGAGCTTATAGACGAGCTCCTTGAAAAGGACTTCATACCGGTTATTTCATCTATAGGCATAAGTGACGATTACGAGAGCTATAACCTCAAGGCGGACGATGTTGCGGGAGCCGTGGCAAAGGCGTTAAAGGCTGAAAAGCTCCTCTTCCTTGCAAGGGAGGAGGGCATATACGACCTAAGCGTAAATGAAGTCCCCAAAGCCATGATAACAGTAGACGAGGCTAAAAAAATAATAGAGGAAGCAACGCTTGACGTTGCCACCCTCAATAAGCTTATATGCGCCGTAGACGCCATAAACAACGGCGTTCACAGAGTACATATAGTGGACGGCTCCATAGAGCACAGCGTATTGCTGGAGTTCTTCACCGTTTTCGGCATAGGCACAGCCATAGTTGCAAACGACAAGGAGCTTTATAATCACGAAAAGGATTTCAGAAAATAAAAGGGGCAAATCAAATGGAAAAAATATTGTTTGTCAACACCTGCGTCAGACAGGATTCGCGCACATTAAGGCTTGCAAAGCGCTTGCTTGAAAAATTAAAGGGCGATATAACAGAGGTGCGCCCCGATAAAGATAACATTGCGCCTCTTTGCGAAGGCTCTCTTTATCACCGCGACAAGCTCATAGCTTCGGAAAGCTTTGATGCGGAGGGATTTGCATATGCCCGTGATTTTGCGGCTGCGGATATAATCGTTATCGCCGCGCCTTATTGGGATCTGTCTTTTCCCGCGCTTCTCAAAATATACGCAGAGAATATAAATGTCTGCGGCATTACCTTCCGCTATGATGAAAACGGCGTACCTATAAGCCTGTGCAGGGCAAAAACGCTTTATTATATCACCACGGCGGGAGGTCCAATAGTTCACAATATGGGCTTTGACTATATTCGCGCTCTGGCTGAAAATTTCTACGGTATAAAGGATATACGCTTTATATCGGCAGAGGGTCTGGATATATACGGCGCCGATGTCGAAAAAATACTTGCCGAAGCCGAAAATAAAATAGACATGTTATAATAAAAAAATCCCTTTTCGGGATTTTTTTATTTGCACCTCTCCACAAAATCTCTCATTATGTTAAACTGCGTTCTATCCTTCCTCCACGATAGCTCCGGGTGCCACTGCACCGCCTGTATGTACTTCTTATCCGGGCAGTACACCGCCTCTATTATGCCGTCCTCGGCTTCTGCCATGGGCATAAGCTTATCCGAGAGCACCTTTATCCCCTGATGATGATAGCTGTTCACTCCCGCTTTATCCGTTTTCATCACCTTATAAAGAGGCGTATCCTTGTATATTTTCACATTGTGGCTCTGCCTGTCATAAGGCGGCTTCATTGTGTGGTCTATATCGCTTTTTATCTGCGTACCTATATCCTGATAAAGCCTTCCGCCCAGAAGCACATTTATAAGCTGTATCCCCCTGCATATGCCGAAAAGCGGTATATCGTTATTATATATTTTTTCAAAAAGCGCCTTTTCAAGCTCATCCTCCTCGCTGTATATCTCGCCGCACACATCCAGCTTGTCCTCAAAATAAAGCGAGGGATTCACATCATGCCCGCCCGTAAAGAGGAAGCCGTCGCATATGTTCAGCATATCGTCAACGCTGTATCTGTCAAAGGGCAGTATTATAGGGCAGGCTCCACATTCGCTCAATACCTCCGTATAGCCCGGAAGCATCCATATGCTTTCTTTTTTTGTGTCAAAAAGAGGCGTAACGCCTATTATAGGTTTTTTCATATTCTCTCACTCCTTAAATATAAAAAGAGAGCGTACATTCAAGTACGCCCTCATACTTTCCGAAAATATTATAGACCAAATAAATTTAAAAGTCAATACCCTGTTGCATTTAAAGTCTTTAAGGTTTATACTTAAATCAAGAATATTTTAAAAGGGAGGTATATCATGCAATACAAGGATTATTTAAAAATGCTGGACATAGTGAGGAGCAAAACGGACTTTGTGCCCGAAACGGCTATAGTGCTCGGTTCGGGGCTCGGAGCTCTTGCGGATGAGATAGATGTCCATTCCGTTGTGGACTATAAGGAAATACCCGATTTTCCCGTTTCCACAGTGGAGGGACACAAGGGCAGGTTTGTCTTCGGCAATATTGAGGATAAGCCCGTTGTCATAATGCAGGGCAGGGTGCACTATTACGAGGGCTATCCCATGGAGAGCGTTGTGCTCCCCATAAGGCTCATGAGGCTTATGGGCGCCGAAAAGCTTATACTCACAAATGCTTCGGGCGGTATAAACAAGGACTTCAACGCGGGAGATCTAATGCTCATATCGGACCATATATCCTCCTTCGTTCCCAATCCTCTTATAGGCGCGAATATAGAGGAATTCGGCGTGAGATTTCCCGATATGTCCGATATTTACAGCGAAAGAATGAGAATAAAGGCAAAGCAGACGGCAGAAAAAAACAACATTGAGCTTAAAGAGGGAGTTTACGCGCAGTTTTCGGGTCCGAGCTACGAATGTCCCGCGGAGATAAGAATGTTAAGAACGGCAGGCGTAGACGCTGTGGGCATGAGTACGGCTTGCGAGGCTGTTACGGCAAAGCACTGCGGCTTTGAGGTGTGCGGTATTTCATGCATATCCAATATGGCATGCGATATAACCAAAATACCCCTAAGCCATGAGGAGGTCCAGGAGTGCGCCGACAGGACTGCGCCCATATTCAAGCGCCTTGTAAGAGAGCTTGTAAAGACTTTATAAAAAATTAACTTGTATGGAGCCGTTTATGGGTGTATAATACTCATTTGGGAGTTGATATGAATGACGGCAAAAATAGACAAAAGCAAACTGCTGTTTACAAACAAAGACCTTGTGTCCCTCATAATTCCGCTTATAATAGAGCAGATGCTCGCCATACTCGTGGGTCTTGCGGACTCCATAATGATAGCGTCGGTGGGCGAGGCTGCCGTTTCGGGCGTTTCGCTCGTGGACAGTTGCTTTGTACTGCTCATAAATGTTTTTGCGGCTCTTGCTACGGGCGGCGCCGTTGTAGCGGGTCAATATCTGGGACTGAAGGATAAGGACGACGCCTGCGAAGCCTCAAATCAGCTGGTATGGTTTGTTACGGGCATAGCTGTCGTTATAATGATACTTGTGTATATTTTCAAGAACTTCATACTTCACGGAGTGTTCGGACATATAGATGCCGATGTGGAGGGCTATGCGAATGTATATCTCCTCATAGTTTCCGCGTCCATACCCTTTATTGCGCTTTATAACTGCGGAGCGGCGATATTCCGTTCCATGGGCAATTCAAAGGTATCAATGAAGGTGTCCATACTCATGAACGGCATAAACGTTATAGGGAATGCAATACTTATTTACGGCTTTCACAGGGGCGCGGAGGGCGTTGCCATACCCACTCTTGTGTCAAGAGCTGTGGCAGCCATAGTCATAATATGCCTTGCAGCAAACCAAAATAACACTCTCCATATCAAAAAGAGCCTTAAATACAGGGTCAGGTGGGATATGGTAAAGCGCATACTCTACATAGGTATTCCCAACGGCATGGAAAACAGTATGTTCCAGCTTGGAAAGATACTTGTTCTCAGCCTTGTTTCAACCTTCGGCACTTACGCCATAGCGGCTAACGCCGTGAGCAACATCATAGCGAGCTTCCAGAATATAGCGGGAACGGCTGCGGGTCTTGCGGTAGTAACCGTCATAGCCAGATGCGTAGGCGCGGGAGATTTTGAACAGGCGAGGTATTATACCAAAAAGCTGCATATATTCGCCTATCTCGGCATAATTGTCTCCGTAGGCTTTACATTTGCAGTGCTTCCTTTCATAATGAGGGTCTACAATCTTTCGGATATGGCTGCAAGCTCCGCAACGCATATACTCATGCTCCACGGCACCTGCTCCATGCTCATATGGCCTCTTTCATTCGTGCTCCCCAATGTGTTCAGGGCTGCGGGCGATGTGAAGTACAGCATGATAGTTTCCATAATCTCAATGTGGATATGCAGGGTCATATTAAGCTATGTAATAGGTCAATATATGGGTCTCGGCGTTTTCGGCGTATGGGTGGCTATGATAATAGACTGGTTTGTGAGGATGATTTTCTTCATATATCACTACAGAAGCGGAAAATGGCAGAACAGACAGGTCGTGTAAATAAAAAGCCGTATTGCTCTTTGGCAGTACGGCTTTTGTATTTCAGCAGTCCTCGTCGGGATATTCAAGGGCGTCAAGATAGTTTTTGCAGCAGTCCTTTGTGGAGAAATAGGCGCAATGGCTGCATTTGGGTTCGCTTGAAAATGTGTGAGGCATATCGCTCATGGGCTTAAAGTTTGAGCAGGCTTTTTTCTTGTATAAATACATAGGCTTTACTCCCCTTATATATCTTGATAATACATATTTTAATAAAAAAATAAAAAAATATTCTGTTTTATTAAAAAAACACTTGCATTTTATTGTATTTGATGTTATAATTTTCACTGTTAAATGATGGTTAGTATCAGAGAGTGGGTCATGCCCACTCTCGTTTTATATTCGAAATCGGAGGAGATAATTTGCAGGCTAAGGAAATAGTTAAGCTTACGGAGCAGAATGTGATGCCAATACTTGATGAAAACGGTCTGGAGTTTGTGGACTGTGAGTTTGTAAAGGAAGGCCCTCAGTGGTATCTGAGAGTTTATATCGACAAGGAGGGCGGAGTCGGCATAGACGACTGCGAGCTTGTGAGCAGGGCGCTCGACGCCAAGCTGGGCGATGACCTCACGGAACAGCCCTATATAATGGAGGTCAGCTCTCCGGGGCTTGACAGAGTGCTCAAAAGAGATGCGGAATACACAAAGTACAAGGGCAGGCTTGTGGATGTAAAGCTTTTTAAAGCCCTTGACGGCATAAAGGAATACAGCGGCAGCCTCATAGGACTTGAAGGCGATAATGTTGCCATAGAGAACGAAGCGGGCGAAAAGCTGGAGTTTGAAAGAAAAAATATTGCATCGGTCAGACTGACCGTTATTATTTAACATAGGAGGATATATTCAAAATGGACAGCAAAGAATTGATTTTAGCTTTGGACCTTGTAGGCAAGGAAAAAGGAATTGACAAGGAGATAATATTTGAAGCTATAGAAAACTCGCTTGTTACAGCCTGCAAAAAAATTTACGGCAACTATGCCAATATGCGGGTGGAGATCGACAGACAGACGGGCGAAATGAAGGCTTACGCCCAGAGAGAGGTTGTTGAAGAGGTAGTAGACGAATTTACCGATATCTCCCTCGAGGAAGCCAGGAAGCTCAATCCGACATATGAGCTCGGCGACCTCATAGACAACGACATAACTCCCAAGGACTTCGGCAGGAGCGCGGCGCAGAGCGCAAAGCAGATAGTTGTGCAGAAGCTCAGAGAGGCTGAAAGAGAAAAGATATATAACGAGTTTGTGGCAAAGGAGAGGGAGTGCGACACGGCTATAGTTGAAAGAACGGACTCCAGAGGGAATGTTATAGTAAAGCTCGGAAAGATGGACGCCTTCCTCCAGGTCTCGGAGCAGATACCGGGAGAAACATACAAAACGGGCAAAAGAATAAAGGTATATATACTCAAGGTCGTAAAGACAAACAAGGACCCGCAGATAAAGGTTTCAAGAACGCATTACGAGCTTATAAAGAGGCTTTTCGAGCTGGAATCGCCCGAGGTATTTGACGGCAGCGTAGAAATAAAGGGCATAGCCAGAGAAGCGGGCTCCAGAACAAAGATGGCAGTTCATTCAACGGTTGAGGGCGTTGACGCCGTGGGCGCCTGTGTGGGTCAGAACGGCACAAGAGTAGATGCCATTGTAAATGAACTTTGCGGTGAAAAAATAGACGTAATACCGTGGGATGAAGACCCTGCGGAATTTATAAACGCCGCCTTAAGACCCGCCAAGGTCATAGCCGTCAGAATAGATGTGGACACCGATGAAAAGAGCGCAAGAGTTGTGGTTCCCGATAATCAGCTTTCGCTTGCCATAGGCAAGGAGGGACAGAACGTAAGACTTGCCGCCAAGCTCACGGGCTGGAAGATAGACATAAAGAGCGAAACGCAGGCAAGGGCTACCGACTTCATAAACTTTGACGAGGATGAAAAGCCCGAGGATAATTACGACGATGATTATGATGATTACGACGATTATGATGATGATTATGACGACGACTACGACGACGATTATGACGACTATGACGACGATTATGACGACTATGACGACGATTATGATGATGACTATGACGATGATTATGACGACGATTATGATGATGATTATGACGACGACTATGACGACGATTATGATGATGACTATGACGACGACTACGATGACGATTATGATGATGATTACGACGATGATTATGACGATGACGACTATGACGACGATTACGACGAGGACGGCGGAGATGAAAAATAGTCTGCGGGAGGGTATTCTATGATAAAAAAGAAGGTCCCGATGAGAAAATGCACGGGCTGCCAGGAAATGAAGAACAAAAAGGAGCTTATAAGGGTCGTAAAAAGCGATGCGGGCGAATTTTCACTTGATTTCACAGGCAAAAAATCGGGCAGAGGTGCATATATATGCAGAAGTATGGAATGTTTTGAAAAGGCATGCAAAAATAAAGGGCTTGAAAGGTCTTTTAAAACGGCTGTGCCCAAGGAAGTATACGACGAATTGAAAAAACAGCTGGAGGAAAACAATGGATAGAGCGACGGGCTCGATGCTTTCCCTTTGCCAAAGGGCGGGAATGCTTATCACGGGCGAGGACAGCGTGGAGATAAGTATAAAAAACGGAAGCGTCCGCATTGTCATAATAGCTTCGGATGCATCGGAGAATACCCGCGCAAGGTTTATAAACAAATGCAGATTTTACAATATTCCATATTATATTTTTTCAAGCAAGGACGAGCTGAGCAGAATGATAGGCAAATTTAACAGAACGGTATTCGGCATAACAGATGAAAATTTTGCTTCACGCCTTTCACAGCTTATAAGCGCCCAATGCGAGAAAATGTAATTTGTCCATATTTTACAGGAGGTGTTTCTTTTGCCAAAAAAGAGAGTTTACGAAATAGCCAGACAGACAGGAAAAGAAAATAAAGAGATAATAGAAATGCTCAATTCTATGGGCTTTTCCGTTAAAAGCCATTCAAGCAGCGTTGAGGACGATGTGGCGGATAAGGTGCTTGCCGCTTTGTCCGCAGGCACGCGCGCTAAAAACACGGCGGATAACGAAGGCGCAGCAGCCGCTCCAAGCGAGGAAGCCGCGCCCGAGCGCAGCGCCGAGAGAGCCGAAAGAGCGGAGAGAAGGGAACGCCCCGACAGAGAGAGGAGAGAGCGTCCCGACAGAGGCGAACGCCCCGAAAGAGAAAGACGGGAGCGTCCCGACAGAGCCGAAAGAGCGGAAAGAAAAAGAAGGGAGCATCCCGAGAGAGGCGAGCGCCCCGAAAGAGAAAGACGCGAGCGCCCCGAGAGAGGCGAGAGACCCGACAGAGAGAGAAGGGAGCGTCCCGAGAGAGGGGAAAGACCCGAAAGGGAAAGACGCGAACGCCCCGAGAGAGGCGAAAGACCCGATAGGGAAAGGCGCGAACGCCCCGACAGAGAGAGAAGGGAGCGTCCCGAGAGAGGCGAACGCCCCGAAAGGGAAAGACGCGAACGCCACGAGAGAGGCGAGCGCCCCGACAGAGAGAGAAGGGAACGCCCCGAAAGAGGCGAGAGACCCGATAGGGAAAGACGCGAGCGCCCCGAAAGAGGCGAGAGACCCGATAGGGAAAGACGCGAGCGTCCCGACAGAGGCGAACGCCCCGAAAGAAAATTTGACATCCGCATGGACAAGGACGACGACGAGAGAAGCGAGAGACGCTTTGAAAGCAGGAAAAAGAGGTCTGACAGTCCTTCGGGTGAAAGAATAGAAAACAAGCACGACAACAAAAAATACGAGCAGAAGCTTGAAAAAAGACGCGATAAGAATAATTCAGACGAGCTTGACAGGTATTCGGATGAGGATACCATGCCAACCGGCAAGAAGAAAAACAAGTCCAAGAAATCAAAGACAAAGAATACTCCCATGCCCGCTCCCGTAAAAGAGGAGCCAAAGGCAGAGGAGGAAATCCTTGAAATACAGATCTCCGACACCGTAACCGTAAAGGAGCTTGCCGAAAAAATAAAGAAGCCTTCATCGGCTATAATAATGGAGCTTATGAAAATGGGCGTTATGGCAACTGCCAATCAGGATATCGACTTTGAAACAGCCGAAAAGGTATGCGAAAACTTCGATGTCATAGTTGAAAAGGCGGAGGAAATAGACCTCTTTGAAGAAGCCTTCAGAGAAGAGGTCGACGCAGAGGAAGACCTTAAGGAAAGACCTCCCGTAGTAGTCGTTATGGGTCATGTAGACCACGGCAAAACATCGCTTCTCGACTCCATAAGACATTCTCATGTTACCGCTAAGGAAGCGGGAGGTATAACACAGCACATAGGCGCCTATACTGTATCTGTAAACGGTAAGCCCATAACCTTCCTTGACACTCCGGGTCATGAAGCCTTTACAGCTATGAGAATGAGAGGCGCGCAGGTTACGGATATAGCCATACTTGTGGTCGCTGCGGACGACGGCGTTATGCCTCAGACCATAGAGGCTATAAACCACGCCAAGGCTGCGGGCGTTGAGATCATAGTTGCCATAAACAAGATAGATAAGCCCGGCGCAAATCCCGAGAGAGTAAAGCAGGAGCTTGTGGAATACGGTCTTGTTGCCGAGGACTGGGGCGGAGAAACCATATGCGTACCCGTATCGGCAGTGAGCAAGGAGGGTATTGACTCGCTTCTTGAAATGATAATTCTTGTTGCCGAGATGAAGGAGCTTAGAGCCAATCCCGACAAGAGAGCCAGAGGAAACATCATAGAGGCTCAGCTCGACAAGGGCAGGGGCGCAGTTGCCACGGTTCTTGTGCAGAGCGGTACTCTCAATGTGGGCGACCCCGTTGTAGCGGGCTCGTCCTACGGCAGAATAAGGGCTATGATGAACGACAAGGGACAGAAGGTCAAAAAGGCAGGTCCCTCAATGCCCGTTGAGATACTTGGTCTTAACGAGGTGCCTATGGCAGGCGATATGTTCTATGTTGCCGAAAACGAAAAGAAGGCAAGGCAGGTCGCAGAGTCCGTCATTGCAAAGGGCAGGGAGGAGCTTATAAAGGATACTCCTCAGAAGGTCAGCCTTGACGACCTCTTCAACCAGATACAGAGCGGAAATGTCAAGGAGCTCAATATAGTTATCAAGGCGGATGTTCAGGGCTCGGTAGAGGCTGTAAAGCAGAGCCTTGAAAAGCTTTCAAACGACGAGGTAAGGATAAGGACGATACACGGAGGCGTAGGCGCCGTTACAGAGTCCGACGTTATGCTTGCCAGCGCTTCGAACGCCATAATAATAGGCTTTAATGTAAGACCCGAGACCTCCGCAAAGAACGTTGCCGAGGATCAGAAGGTGGATATAAGGCTCTACAGAGTTATTTACAACGCCATAGAGGATATAACCGCAGCCATGAAGGGTATGCTTGACCCCGTATATGAGGAGAAGATAGTGGGTCATGCCGAGATAAGACAGCTCTTTAAGGCAAGCGGCGTGGGCACTATAGGCGGAGCCTATGTTACCGACGGCAAGTTCGTAAGAAATGCCAAGGTAAGGATAGTAAGAGACGGCATAGTAGTATATGACGGCGAGCTTGCTACCTTAAGAAGATTCAAGGACGATGTAAAGGAAGTAAACGCGGGCTATGAGTGCGGTCTCCTGTTCAATAAGTTCAACGACATCAAGGAGGGCGACATTGTAGAAGCCTTTGTAATGGAGGAAATTAAGCGTTAATGAAAACAAACAACAGAATGATACGCATAAACGACGAGATAAAAAAAGAGCTTTCCGAAATAATAAGAGCCGACCTTAAAGACCCCAGAGTGGGCGTAATAACCTCGGTCATAAAAACGGAAACCACTACAGACCTCAAATACTGCAAGGTCTATGTGAGCATATTGGGAGACGACGAAAAAAAGCGGGAGGTAATGTCTGTTTTAAAGGGCGCAGCGGGCTTTATGCGTTCCCTTATAGCAAAGCGCATAAATCTCAGGATAACTCCCGAGCTCAATTTTATTCTCGACGACTCCCTTGACTACAGCTTTAAGATAGACAAAATTCTCAAAGATATAAACAAGGGAGAATAAGGAGGCGGCAGTATGTACGAAAACACGATTTCAGAGGATATAAAGAATATAAAGACAATATATATCACGGGTCATGTCAATCCCGACGGCGACTGCATAGGCTCCACATTCGGCTTTGCTCTTGCCATGGCGAGCCTCGGCAAAACTCCCGTCATACTTCTTGGGGACTATGCCGAAAGATTCAATACGCTCAAGGGCAGGGAATATGTGTATAAGGGCGATTATTCCGCCCTCGAGCCCGAAATAATGTTTTCTATCGACTGCGGAAGCAAGGACAGGCTGGGCGATGCGGAGCAGGTCTTTGACAGGGCGAAATATACCTACAATATAGACCACCACATGAGCAATACCGCCTTTGCCGATGTCAATATAGTGAATGCCTCCGCTTCGTCCTCGTGCGAGGTAATATACGAGCTTATAAGTCCCTTTGTAAAGCTCGACAAGGCTATGGCGCAGGCGCTTTACACGGGAATACTCACCGATACGGGCGGTTTTATGCACAATTCCACAGCCGAGAGAACTCACGAGATAGCGGGAAAGCTGGTCTCATTGGGAGCGGACACTCCCGAGCTTCACAGCAGACTTATGCATGAGCACAGCCTTGGCGAGGCTAGAATACTTGCCCGCGCCATTGAAAAAATGCAGCTGCAAGACGGCATAGCGTACACTGCGATATCCGCGGAGGATATGAAGGAATGTGGCGTAAGCGCCAAGGAGCTGGACGCGATAGTGAGCTATCTCATAAATACAGAGGGAGCAAGGGCAGCCGTCTTTGCCTGCGAAAGAGGAGATATTGTAAAGCTTAGTTTCCGTTCAAAGAGCGTAAATGTGGGCGAGCTTGCCAAGTCGCTGGGAGGCGGCGGACATAAGCTTGCGGCAGGCGCAGGCGTAGAGGGAGACCTGAATATTGTGCTTGAAAATGCGGTGTCCGAGCTTAAAAAATTGATGTAAAATGGATATTATAGGCGTAATAAATATATACAAGGAAAGAGGCTATACCTCTCACGATGTAGTGAATATTGTGCGCAAGGCTCTGGGCAGGATAAAGACGGGGCATACCGGAACACTCGACCCATATGCCGAGGGCGTTCTCCCCATTTGCGTGGGAAAAGCCACTAAGCTTGCGGACTATATATCGGCTGATATAAAGGAATATAAGGCGGAGCTCACGCTCGGCATATCCACCGATACGGAGGATATAACGGGCAGCGTGCTTTATGAAAAAAGCGTAAATTTCGCAGATGAAGAAATAATTTCAGCCATACTCTCGTTCATGGGCGAATACAGTCAGATACCGCCCATGTATTCCGCCATAAAGATAAACGGCAAAAAATTGTATGAGCTTGCCCGCGAGGGCAAACAGGCGGAGCGCAGGGCGAGAGATATAACCATATACAATATAAGAGATATAAAACCTCTTGGAAATAACAGATTTGAATTTTATGTGCTCTGCTCAAAGGGTACATATATAAGGTCGCTTTGCAGGGATATAGGCGAAAAGCTGGGCTGCGGCGGCTGTATGTCGGCTCTTACAAGGACAAGAAGCGGCAGCTTTATAATAGAGGACAGCGTAAGGCTTGACGACTTCAAGAAGCTGTTGTCGGAAAACAGGCTCGATGAAATACTCATCCCGCCCGAAAGGGTGCTTAAGGACTACAAATGCGTCCATATAAGCCCTATGGCATCAAAATATGCCGAAAACGGCAACAAAATAAGTCTGTCCTATATAGAGGAAAAAGGTTTGAAAATAGGGGATAAGGTTACGGCGTATTATGCCGGAGGCATAATAGGCATATACGAAGTAACGGAGGGCTTTATAAAGCCCGTTACAATGTTGATTTAAGGTGATTTTATGAAGGTCATAGATACAGCTGAATTTAAAATTACAGAGCCTTCGGCGGTAACGCTGGGCAATTTTGACGGCATCCATCTGGGACATCAGGAGCTCATACGCACGGTCTTGGATTATTCCGACAGATTCAGGCTCAGGAGCATTGTGTTTTCTTTTTCTCCCCATCCCGTCGCATTCTTCGGCAGGCAGGGAGAATTTAAGACCATGTTTTCTGCGGACGAAAAGAAACATATACTCGAAAGCTTGGGTGTGGACATACTTGTGCGCTATCCCTTTGATGCGGCTTTTGCAGCTATGGAGCCCTATAAATTTATGGACCTTCTTGTCGCCAAGACCAACTGCCTTGTGCTTGTTGTGGGCGAGAATTATTGCTTCGGCAAGGACAGAAAGGGCAACATAGACACTCTCAAGGAGCTTGGAGCCGAAAGAGGTGTAAAGGTGATAGGCATACCCCGCGTAAAGATAGACGATGTGCGGGTGAGCAGCACCGGGATAAGAGGGCTCATTGCCGAGGGAGATATGGAGTATGCGGCAAGGCTTCTGAATAAGCCGTATTTTGTCATAGGCGAGGTACAGCACGGAGAGAGCAGGGGAAAGAATGTACTGCATTTTCCCACTATCAATATGACCCCGCCCGTCAAAAAGCTTCTCCCGCCCGACGGCGTTTATTTTTCAAGAACGCTCATAGACGGCAGGCTTTACGACAGTATGTCAAACATAGGCGTTAATCCCACATTCAACGGCGAGGCAAAAAAGATAGAGACCAATATTTTCAACTTCGACAGCGAGATATACGGCGAAACCGCCGTTGTCGGCTTTTATAAGAGGATAAGGAATGAAAAGAAGTTCGGCAGCCCTCGGGAGCTTGCGGCTCAGCTTGAAAAGGACAAGAACGAATGTCTGAGCTATGCGGCGCAAGGCTATCTGAGCAAATACAGACTGTGAGGGACTCAAGCGTGAAAACAGATGAAAAAATACAGAGTATAGACATAATAAGGGTTATTTCAATGTTCTGCGTCATATTCCTGCACTGCGCTTCAAACAGGCTCAGGGTCAATATGTACACTCCCGGCTGGCATATCGTCAACGCGCTTACTGCGCTTGCGGGCAGCGGTGTTCCGCTGTTCTTTATGATATCGGGCGCACTCATACTTGGCAGCAAAAACACATTAAGCGTATCCTATACGCTCAAGAAACGTGTTTTAAGGCTCATTGTTCCGCTTTTTGCGTGGTCTGCCATAGCCATTGCCGTAAACCTATACACCGACAGCGAAACGGGCGTGTCCTTGGGGAATATCTGCGGCAGACTCATACATTTTTTGAATAAGCCCTCTGCCGTGCATATGTGGTTTATGTATTATCTTATACCCATGTATCTCATTTCGCCCGCGCTCAAGCTTTTTATGGACAATGCGGAGGAAAAAACCATACTCTACATACTCCTTCTCTGGCTTTTGCAGATGCTTTCTTTAACTCTCGGCGGCGTTTTGAGAGAGGAAAGCCATAAGGCGCTCGCAGGCGTGAGCTTTATAAACAACATAGGCTTTATAAGCGGCTATCTCGGCTATTTTATGCTGGGAAGCTATATCATGAAAAGCAAAATAAAGCTAAGCCCCGTACTGCTTGTCATAATAATTGCTTCTACGGCGGTATTCATATGCGCGGGCACGGAATATATAAGCCGTTTCAACGATTTCTACACAGAGACCTTCAAGTCCTACAGGAGCATATTCATAGTGATACTTTCATTCTGCGCATTTATGCTCCTTAAAGAAGCGCATATTAAAAATAACGGACTTTCAAGGCTTGTTTCGGCGCTCTCGGCTGTTTCATACGGAGTTTATCTTTCGCACAACTGCATAATAGATGTGCTCAACAGATGGGGGCTTAAAAATCACAGCCTCATGCAGATAGCTCTTTGCTTTGTCATAACATCCGTTTCTTCGGTCGTCATAATAGGCGTTATGAGCCGTATAAAATATATTTCATATATATTTGCGGGCATAAAAAAAAGCAAAAAAAATTAAAATTATACCAAAAAATACTTGCATTTTATACCGCTTTGTGTTATCATATCATTTGTATGTATTTATCCTATGTTCAGAGAACGGACACTCCGACCGTCTCTTAGCATAAGGAGCTATTATAAAAGGAGGAAAACAAAATGGATAAGAAAGCTATCATTGCTAAGTACGGCAGAAATGAAGCCGACACGGGTTCACCCGAGGTTCAGGTCGCTCTGCTCACAGAGAGGATCAACCACCTCACAGAGCACTTAAAGGAACACAAGAAGGATCACCATTCAAGGAGAGGTCTTCTCAAGATGGTTGGTAAGAGAAAGGGTCTTTTAAACTATATCAAGTCTAAGGACGTTGTTGCTTATCGTGAACTTATTGCTTCATTAGGCTTAAGAAAGTAATTTATGACAAAGCGTGGCGTTTAGCCGCGCTTTTTGTTGTATCATTGTTTGAGTTTATTCGGGTGAACGGGTAATATTTTTAGTTTAAAAATGTATTTAGCCATGAATATGTTTTTAAGCTAAAAATTGCCTGCATTCACCTTGATAAAATATATTAAGGAGGAAAAAATTTATGAGCAAGATTTACAAAATGGATCTGGCAGGCAGAGAGCTTTCCGTTGAGATAGGCAAAGTTGCCGAGCTTGCCAACGGCGAATGTATCGTAAGATACGGCGACACTGTCGTGCTTGTTACAGCCACGGCTTCCGAGAAGCCCAGAGCAGGCATTGACTTCTTCCCTCTTTCGATCGACTATGAGGAGAAGATGTATTCGGTAGGCAAGATACCCGGAGGCTTTACAAGGCGCGAGGGCAGACCCTCGGAGCATGCCATACTTACCGCAAGAGTTATAGACAGACCTATAAGACCTCTGTTCCCCAAGGACTACAGAAACGATGTGTCAATAAACGCTCTTGTTATGTCAGTTGACCAGGACTGCGCTCCCGAGATATGCGCCATGATAGGCTCGTCCATAGCGCTTTCGATTTCGGACATACCCTTCTACGGTCCCACGGGCTCCGTATCGGTAGGTATGGTAGACGGCGAGTATGTCATAAACCCCACTGCGGAGCAGAGAGCCAAGAGCAGAATGAACCTCACCGTTGCTTCCACAAAGGAAAAGGTAATGATGATAGAAGCGGGCGCAGAGGAAGTGACCGATGATGAAATGTTCAACGCCATCATGTTCGGTCATGAGCAGAATATAGAGATATGCAAGTTCATAGACGGCATAGTAGCAGAGTGCGGCAGACCCAAGCACAGCTATGAGGAGCATATCGTAGACCATGATTTTTACGAGGCTATAAAGGAGCTCATTGGCGACTCCAGAATGGAGGACGCCGTTTTCACCGATATGAAGCAGGTGAGAGACGAAAAAATAGCCGAGATAGAGGCGGAGGTATGCGAAAAGCTCTTTGAGCGCTTCGGAGAAGGCGACGAGGAAGAATTTGCCGCTGCCGTGGGCGAGGCTATATATAAGTACGAGAAAGAAACCGTAAGAAGAATGATATTAAGAGAGCACAAGAGACCCGACGGCAGAGCCCTTGAGGAAATAAGACCTCTTTCCGCAGAGGTGGACGTTCTCCCCAGAACACACGGCTCCGGACTTTTCAAGAGAGGTCAGACGCAGGTGCTCACGGTTACCACTCTCGGCGCTATGTCCGATGTGCAGAAGCTTGACGGACTTGACGATTCAGAGACCAGCAAGAGATATATACATCACTATAACTTCCCCGGATTTTCCGTTGGCGAGGCAAAGCCCTCCAGAAGCCCCGGCAGGAGAGAGATAGGCCACGGCGCTTTGGCTGAAAGAGCGCTTCTTCCCGTCATACCAAGCGAGGAGGAATTCCCCTACGCCATAAGACTTGTGTCGGAAGTACTCAGTTCAAACGGCTCCACATCACAGGGCAGTGTTTGCGGTTCCACTCTTTCGCTTATGGCTGCGGGCGTGCCCATAAAGAGACCCGTTGCAGGTATCTCCTGCGGTCTTGTTACGGGCGAGACTGACGACGACTTCATTCTTCTCACCGATATACAGGGTATTGAAGATTTCTTCGGCGATATGGACTTCAAGGTTGCGGGTACTCACGAGGGTATCACAGCCATACAGATGGATATGAAGATACAGGGTCTTACTCCCGCCATAATAAAGGGCGCCATAGAGAGGACTCATAAGGCAAGAAATTATATACTTGACGAGGTAATGCTCAAGGCTATACCCGAGCCCAGAAAAGAGCTTTCAAAGTATGCTCCTAAGATCGACTTCATACAGATCGACCCCGAGAAGATAGGCGAGGTCATCGGCTCAAAGGGCAAGGTAGTAAACAAGATAAAGGAAGAATCGGGCGTTGAGACCATAGATATCGAGGAGGACGGCAGAATATTTGTTGCCTCTCCGGATGCCGAGGCTATAAAGAAAGCCATAGACATGATAAAGATAATAGCTATGGATCCCGAGGTAGGTCAGGTTTACACCGGTACGGTTACAAGAATAATGACATTCGGCGCCTTTGTCGAGATAGCTCCCGAAAAGGAAGGTCTTGTACACATTTCAAAGCTTGCTCACGAGAGAGTGAATAAGGTCGAGGATGTTGTAAAGGTAGGCGACGTAATAGATGTAAAGGTTACCGAGATAGACCAGCAGGGCAGGATAAATCTTTCAAGAAAGGCTTGTCTGCCAAGACCCGAAAGAAAAGAAGCGCCTAAGAAGGACGAATAATACTTAATTTTTCTCCTCTCTGATATGAGGGGAGAAATTTTTTATAAAAAAATAAATTTTTTTATAAAAACCCCTTGACAAAAATTGTGATATAGGTTATTATATATACAAGAGATAACTTAAAAGTTATAACTCAATAAAAATGAAAGGGGACGATTCCAACAAAAACTTAAATTTCGCCTTATAATTTAAAAGCTGTAGCATTTACAAAAGTATTTAAAAAATAATAAAGCATATAAAATAAAAACCTTAAGAAAAATAAATGTGTAGAAAAAAATAAGCATAAAACCGATACAGCAAACAATTATAACGGCAAGGACTTGTTTACATAGATGTTACATTCAAAAGATTTGTAGGTTTTGAAGATGTAAAATAAACGGTAAAAAAACATAACCGCCAATAGATTTTGACACTTGATATTTACAAATCACTATTTAAAACAGAATATTACAAAAATAATTTAAAAAGAAAAGAGAAATAAAAAAATGATTTTTGATGATTCAATAAGATAAGCTTGTTATCTGATTATAATAACGGATAACAAGCTTTTTCTTTGTATTTATTTTGAATAAAACTATTGAAAAAATTGCCTTTAGGGTGTATCATATATATAAAAAACGACAGGAGGGTATATCAATGATTTCCGAAAAAATGAAAGTGCTCGTCAAGAACGGCTCCGCTATAAGAGCCATGTTTGAGGAGGGCAAAATAATGGCTGCCAAGTACGGCAAAGACAATATATACGATTTTTCTCTTGGCAATCCTTCTATTGTTCCGCCCGCATGCGTGAGAGAGGCAATAGTTGACCTTGCCGAGAACGAGCCCGAAATGGAGCTTCACGGCTATCCCAACAACGCGGGCTTCGAGGATGTAAGACAGGCTGTTGCCGACTATACAAACAAGAGCTTCGGCACGCATCTTGACTCATCTAATATAATTATGACGGTCGGCGCTGCGGGCGGTATCAATGTTACATTGAAGGCTATCATAAATCCGGGCGACGAGGTAATGGTAATTGCGCCTTATTTCGGCGAGTACGACAACTATATCAGCAATTTTGACGG
>CANRNM010000007.1 GCA_947631975.1 uncultured Clostridia bacterium | reverse complement strand
TGGGGCGTTCCGAGTCGCCCCACACCCCTAACGGCTTTTGTGCCCCATAGGTTAGTGGAATTAATACCGCACAAAAGTGTCATTACTGTGCGAGCTATTTGCTCCCTGCCCCTACGGGGCAGACTAGCAGCTCGCACGAGCAAATAGCCTTTTTAATTGTAGGGGCGAACTGCGTTCGCCCGCGGGCGACTACAAGTCGCCCCTACACACAAGGATGTAACAAAATCTATAATTTGTACTACTTTACAATGCCGGGGCGTGCCTCGTATACCTAAACCAACATCCTATTTTTGCATTTTGCACAAAAAAATTATTTTTAAACTATGCAAAATATACATTGTCCGTTTTGGGCAAATTTAGTATACTTAATAATGAAAGTAAATTAAATATTTGCGCAAAAAAGCGACCGATTTTACCCCCCCCCACGCGAGATCCAAGGATCTCGCATGGGACGGGGGTAGTTTTTTTGTCCTTTTGCTTTTTTGCGCAAATAAATAAAAATTAAAAGGGAGGAATTTTTCCATGAAAAAATTTAGAAAGGGCATAAGCGCTCTTATGGCGTTGGTTATGATGCTTTCTTGCGTGAGCATTATGACGGTAACGGCAAGCGCGGAAGAATTGACAGTTATTCCAAAGGATAAAACATTAAGTTATTCTTTTAAAAATTTTGCTACCGAAGGAGGTAATGGCACATTCTCAGACTATTCGGATACTCTATTGCCATCATATGGAGATTCAGATCCAATCACTACAAGTATAACTTCATATGATTCAAAAGATGGCTATGTATCTGTTACAGCCTCAAATAATACAGATGGTGTTTGTTATCGTACCAAGCATGGTAGTTTATACTTTAACGGTGAAGCAACTATAAAGTTTAAGGTTGCAGGTGATGCAACAATACAATTAGGAGTTTGCGCATGGCCTAATAATGGTGCTATAGATATTACCGTTGCAAAAGAAGGAGACGGTACTTTAAAACCAGAAAGCTTTTCAAATAAAAGTTCATCCTGTCAGACAGATGCATCAAGCGCAACAACTATTGAATACACAGGCGGAGAAGATACAATAACTATTACTGTTCCTGTCGGCTCATATATTCACTATTTAGGCATAACTGTTAAAGGTGACATAACCGGATTGGCAGAAATGAAAAAGGGTGAACCCTATGATTACCAGTTTTTAAAAGATGAATCAATATACAATGGTTTTTCTGCAACGGCAGGCAATGATAAGTATATTGATAAGGGCAACTTAAAATTAAATGGTAATATTTCATATGAGACAGGCAGCAATAATCATGGTTTAAGAATTAACTCTGAAACAAAAATATCATTTAAAGTTCCCGGTGATACAGATATTTTGTATGGCGGTTGTAGATATAACAATAGTGAAGCAACATTAACGGCTGAAGTTGATGGTAATGGTATTATTGAATCTAATACGGATATTAAAGGTACCCAGACAGAAGATAAGGAATACAAACTTAGATACGAGGGTACAGGTGCAACTATTACCTTGACTTTCCCTAGCAATACATACATTCACTACTTAACTATCAAACCGGATCCGGAAAAGGAACAAGTTCCCGCTGAATTTGGAACAAAATGGGATTTCTTGAATGATAAGGAATTAATAAATGAAAAAGGTATTGAAGTAAATCAGGGTTCAAAGCAGACATTCCACGACCTTATTATTGATGCTACAGCAACCGGTGCAAAGTTTAATTCTGTAAGACTAAACAATGACGGTGTATCTTACAGCAACTGGGCACAGGTAAACAAGGATACTATTGTAAGTATTCCTGTTAAAGAAGGCGTATCAACTATTTCTATAACTACATTTTCGCCTAACATACCTATGACTATCAACAAAGTTGCAAAGAACTCAGATACTATAAATAAGGTTTATGGAACTGTAAATCTTGCCGAGAAATCATATGTTCCTGTTGTTATGGGCGGAAATGATTATTTCGGTATAATAGAGGTTACCGAAGAAACACCTCAAGATATCAATGTAAAAATAAATAATACCTCAGAACAGCCAACGCCTGAAATAGGTTTTATAGATACATTGACAGGTGAAAAATATCAGGCTGTTACAAACGATGGAAGTATTTCTCTTCTCAAAAACCATACTTATAATATAAAATCAAGCGATATTAATTTTAAGGCTACAGTAGGTGGTGAAAGAACCATTACGGTCGATAGTCAGAGTGAAATAACAATTGATGTTGAGTCACAGGGTAATATAACTGTATCGGGTGAAATAACAGGTGCTGTAACCGATGCTTCTGATATTACAAGCATTCAGTTTGTAAGTATGGAGGACCCTGAGACTAAATTTGATATAAATGCTGCAGGCAACGGCGGTAATGTGACCTATACTGCAAGTGTAAAACCAGGTGATTATAATACCGTAGCCGTTACAAAGAACGGTGCTGCTACAAAGAACAGGGTACACGTTGGTGACAATAATGTTGAAAATGAAGAAATATTCTTTGTAATGCCTTCAGTTACAACGTATATGCTCTCTGATGATATTAAGCTGGGAGAGGGTTCTAAACTTAAATATTCTGCAGGTGTCGATGAACATCAGGGTAAGGCTGTACTCTGTAAAACCAACTCAACAATAATCGTTCCCGTAACCGGTAAGCAGACTGTAACTGTTGCAGGCTGGAACAGTGGTACATGGGATATTAACGGTCAAAACGTGGTAACCGTTACACAAGGCGATGGTTCAAGCGAAAGCAATCCTAAAACAACCTCTTATACATCAGACGGAGAAGAAACAAGTGTAACTGTAAACATAAAGGCAGATAATACATACCTTAAATGGATAAAGGTACAGAATGCAGTAGAAACAAAGAAAGATATTAAGGTTCCCGGTGATTATCCTACGATTACTAAGGCTATTGAAGCTATAAAAGCCATGGACAGAACACTGGATGAAGACGGTAGAGTAACAATAACACTTACTGAAGATATACAGGAACAGGTTCATGTAGATGTACCTTATGTTTCTATAGTAGGTGATGGCGATGGTCATACCATAAGTTGGTATTACGGTATGCGCGGTGCTTATTACAGCGTAAATTCAGACGGCTTTTATGATGACGAGCTTTTCCACGATAAATACGAAAAAAACATTGCAAGCTCAAAATTCTGGGGCGGTGTTGTTATAGTAGACGCACCTTACTTCTATGCTGAAAATGTTACCTTTAAAAATACATATAACTATGTAATAGATGATAAAGAAAAGGCAGACGGAGCATATATCTGTAAGATAGAAAACAATGCAGTTATATATGATCCTGATGAACTCGATAATTTTGGAGCAGAAGAAGAGAATGACAGATGCTATAGAAGATACGGCAATGCCTCTGTTGATGTAACTACATATGCTGCCAAAGAAAGAGCAAATGCACTGGCACTTTCAGATAAAAGTGATAATGCAGAATTCTACAAGGTAACTGTTTTAAGTAGTCAGGACGCTATAGGATATAATAGCGCTCACAATAAAAAAGCATATTTCAAGGAATGTGTACTTGGCGGTAATGTAGACTATATATGTGGTGCAGGCGATATGGTATTTGAAAGCTGTACACTCCAGATATTAGGCTATCAAGAGAGTGACAAGGCTAGCTACATTACAGCTGCACAGAATACTAAATATCTTTTCCTTAATTGTACTATTAAAGCAAATACAATTAATCAGGAGTATCCTGCAACAGCTTATTATGGCAGACCTTGGAAAGAAGGCGCAGATGTTAAGTTTATAAATACTCAGACAAATGGATGCGTTCCTGATGAAGGCTGGCACGAAATGAGCGGCAGACAGCCTAGTTCAGCTAATTTTGGCGAATACATGAATAAGAAAGGCGATGAAGAATTTTTATCACAACCTGAAGAAGGAAACAAAACTAATATTCCGATTGATAAGATACACATGTCAGATGAGGACTATAATAAACTCATTGCAAGCATTGATACTGCTTATCTAAACGGCTGGACACCTAAGCATTATACACCTTCAATAGTTGACGAAACCGGCGCAAGTAGTAATGAAATAGGCGTTGTGGCAGACAACAACAAAAATCTTATTGTATATGCTACTATTGCAAAGGGTAATATTAAGGGTGCAGATAATATAGGCTTCTTACTTTCTACCAAGGATAATCTTATTACTGATACAAAGGAACAATACACAGATGATAATGTATATGAAAAAATAACATATACGGAAAAAGGCGGAAGTAAACAAAAAGAGATCACAGAAGAAGGTAAATACATCTTTGCTTATGTCATAAAAGATGCAACGAAAGATAATCTTGGAGATGCTGAAAATCTCTATGTAAGAACATTACAGAAAACAGCAGATGACGAAACCGTTTACGGTCCTGCGAAGACATTTGCTTTAAATACTATTATTACAGAGTAATTAAGGAGGCGATATTATGAAAAAGACATATACTTATCCCGATGCAGAAGTAGTTATATTCGCTTCCGCAGATAATACAAATAATCTTATATCAAATACAACGGCAACTGTGGGTACGGCAGATACAGGTGCTCTTAAAAAAGTTAGTCTTAATGATTTGAAAAAATAATTTTAAGCCCCCATTTCGGGGGCTTTTTCATTTCCCTTTATTATACTCATCACAATAATCCCGCAACACGCACTCCCCGCAGTTGGGTTTTCTTGCCTTGCAGACCTTTCTGCCGTGGGCTATCACCTGCGTGTTATACCTTCCCCAATGCTCCTCGGGAAATATCTTCATAAGCTCAAACTCTATCTTGACGGGGTCGTCGCAGTCCACAAGCCCAAGCTTATTGCTTATCCTCTTGACATGGGTGTCCACAACTATGCTAGGTATGTGGAAAATATGCGTCCTCACGACATTGGCAGTCTTTCTGCCCACGCCCGCAAGCGCCGTGAGCTTTTCTATATCCGAGGGCATTTCGCCGCCGTGGCGCTCTATAAGCTCATTTGCCGCAGCTATGATGTTCTTCGCCTTGTTGTGATAAAAGCCCGTGGAATGTATATCCCTTTCAAGCTCCTTCAAATCCGCATTTGCGAAGGCTTCAAGGCTCGTGTACTTCTTGAAAAGCTCCGCCGTGACCATATTCACTCTGTCATCCGTGCATTGTGCGCTAAGCATTGTGGCTACAAGAAGCTCATAGGGCTTTTCGTAGTGAAGATAGCATTTATCCTCCGTGGGATATTCCCTGTCCAGCGCTTCAAGCACATTTTTTACCTTTGTTTTCATTTTATCCTGCATGATATTTCTCCTTTGATTTTTTGTTAATTTAAGTATAGTTGACTTGACAAGCCTTGTCAATAATGATAAATTATATATATACTTCCTTTTAAGGAAGCAAACATAGTGAAAGGAGGCGGAGCTATGACTATGACATGGGCTGACTGGCTCTTGCTGATAGTTGTTATTATTGCGGTTATAGTAGGTATTCTTATTTTTCTGAGCAAAAAAGCCTACAAAAAGATGGATGAGCAGAATGAATTTATAGAGCAGAACAAAATGCTCCAGACTGCTTTTATCATAGATAAAACGCGGGACAGAATAACAAACATAAAATCTCTGCCCAAGGCAGTAACAGACAATATGCCTAAGCGCGCGGCGCTTGTGAAGATGTACTTTGTGAAGGTCAAGATTGGTCCTCAGATACTTACGCTGATGACTACGGACAAGCATCTTTACGAGGCGCTTCCTGTGAAAAAGACCGTTAAAATTGAGATAGCGGGACTTTACATCGTGAATATGATAGGTCTTAAATCTCCCGAACAGCTCAAGGCTATAGAGCAGGAAAAGAAGGAAAAGGCTAAGGCGGAAAAGAAAGTGGCTAAAAAGGCGGCTAAGGACAAAAACAAAAAAAAGTGATGAAAAATATAGTCTTTTCATATAATTACCTATAAAGAACCGGGAGTATATATGAAAAGACTATTTTTATTTTTGGCTATCTTACTTATGACGGGCTGTATGTCGGGCAAAAAAAGCTATCCTTCAATACAGGATAAGCTAATGGCTATGAGCTCTTACTCTGCCGACTGCACGCTGACCTACATATCCAACAAGGGCGAGACCGTGTATAAGGCGACACAGCTTGCCTCAAGCGACGGGCGGTACAGAATAAAGACCTCATCGCCCGAAAACTACAGGGACAATGTGGTGCTCTACGACGGAAATATGGTGTGGCACTACAATCCGCTTGTGAAGGAAAACAAAATAAGCGTCGACCCGCCCGACAAGGCGTCAAGACGCGAGATAATACTTTTCAGCTTCATGGAAAACTATGTAAAGAGCAAGGATGTGGGCATTGAGAGCGCAAGCCTCGACGAAAGCCTCTGCACCGTGCTCGAAGCCAAGCTTGCGGGCGACAGCCCTCTTTTGTGCACAGAAAAGCTCTGGGTGGACAACAAGACGCAGCTTCCCGTAAGGCTTGTGATATACGACAGCGAGAACAATGAAAGAATAGTTGAAGAATTTGAAAATTTCGTTTATAATTGCAATATAGGAGAAAAGGACTTTACTTTGGATAAATAAGGAGCTTTTATAATGTACGAATACCACAGACTGCTGGCGGAGATAGACCTTGACGCCATAGCTCACAATATAAGGGAAATAAAGAAAACGCTCGGCGGCTCCGGACTGCTTGCCGTTGTGAAGGCTGACGCCTACGGCCACGGCGCGGAAGAGGTTTCGAAGGTATGCCTTTATAACGGCGCCGACGAGCTTGCCGTAGCCACCTGCGACGAGGGCGTGCAGATAAGGCAGTGGAGCATAAGGGTGCCCGTTCTGATACTCGGCAACACGGTAGAGGGACAGCTCGAAACGGTCATAAACAACAGCCTCACGCAGACGGTATTCAGCCTTGAGACCGCAAGGCGTCTGTCAGACATAGCCCAAAGCCTCGGCAAGCAGGCTTATGTTCACATAAAGGTAGATACGGGCATGAGCAGGATAGGCTTTCAGCCCACGGACGAGTGCATAGACGAAATGGAAAAAATTTTCGCCCTGCCCAATGTGAATGTTACGGGAGTATTCACTCACTTTGCCACAGCCGACGAAAAGGACAAAGCCTTTACATATGAGCAGTACAAAAAATTCCGCTATGTTACGGACGAGTTGAACAGGCGCGGGCATAAGGACTTCATAAGGCACTGCGCCAACAGCGGAGCCATACTCGATATGCCCGAATTAAGGCTCGATATGGTGAGGGCAGGCATTATAATTTACGGTCTTTATCCCAGCGGCGAGGTGAAGCATACAATAGAGCTCAAGCCCGCAATGAGCCTTAAATCGCAGGTGAGCTTTGTGAAGGAGCTTGGCGAAAACGTGAGCATAGGCTACGGCAGGACTTATTTCACGGACAAGAAAACAAGGCTTGCCACAATACCCATAGGCTATGCCGACGGCTATTCGCGCAGGCTCTCAAATAAGGCAAGAGTCATAATAAGAGGACATTATGCGCCCGTCCGCGGAAATGTATGCATGGATCAGATGATGGCGGACATTACCGCCATACCCGATGTGTGCGAGGGCGACAGCGTTATAATAATGGGAAGCGACGGCAAAAACACCGTGTCCTGCGAGGAGCTTGCCGAGCTTTCGGGCACCATAAACTATGAGATAGTGTGCAATGTGGGCAAGAGAGTGCCGAGGGTATATATCAAAAGAGGGGAAATAATAAGTACTCACAAAAAATAAATATCAAAACAGGTTTAAAAAAAATCAAAGCGGTACATAATATCACATAAGAAAAGCTTTATATAAGACAGAAACTTATTTGGCAGGGTGTGATATTTTTGATAGTTAAAAGAGGAGATATTTTTTATGCCGACTTAAGCCCCGTGATAGGCTCCGAGCAGGGAGGTATAAGACCCGTACTCATAATTCAAAACGATGTGGGCAACAGATACTCGCCCACCGTTATATGCGCAGCCATCACTTCGCAGATAAACAAGGCTAAGCTGCCTACCCATATAGAGGTGGACAGCTGCCATTATTCGCTGAGCAAGGACTCCGTGATACTTCTCGAACAGCTTAGGACAATAGACAAGCGCAGACTGCGGGAAAAAATAGGCTTCCTCGACAGCGGTATGATGGAAAAGGTGAATAAGGGGCTTGTTGTGAGCCTGGGATTATAAATTTTACTACATAAGGGAGCCGTGAGGCTCTCTTTTGAGTGGCGATAATAAAAAAAGAGCCAATCAAAGACCCTTGACAAAAATGTGTATTTATGTTATTATAAAAGCACAAGAGGGAACGACTTCGGAAGTTCCTCATATCAACCAATAAAACGTTTAAGTTATAATCGTCCTATGTAGCAGATAGGGCGATTATTTCTTTATGTATATTATTATCAACAGTATCAAAAACAAAATAATTTGAATATCCGTCATATACACCACCCCCTTCTTTTTCAGAATAGGGTGAGGAACAACCGCCCGCCGCTCCATTGTGCAAGCTTCGGGCAACACCCGAAACTTATATAAAGTATATCATAATACCTCGATTAATACAATACATATTTTCGATATATTTTACAGACCCGGAGCATACTCCCGCACCCTGTTTTTATATATAATATTACCCAAAATACTTGAACAAGGTTTACAATTTAAAATTTTGTGAATTTTTTTTGTATTTTTATATTAAAAAATATTGATTTATATTATTATTTATGTTAATATTATATTGGATAAGGGGATACAAAATCGGAGATGGAGCAATGCTTAGAAAAATTTTAAAGAGATTTGACTTAAACAAAATTACAAAAGAAGATTACAAGAACAATGCAATAAGACTGTGGGAAGCCAATGAAAAGATGTTTTTCAGCTCACTTTTTATATTGAGCATTGTTTTTGCTGTGCTCTTTATTGCAAGCTTTTTCGCTCCCACAATAAGCGCAAACAAGATGGTATACCTTATCGGCTTAGGCTTTATAGCTTTTCTTGCACTGCTTGAAAATGTCATACTCCCCGGCTACAGCATATGGATGTCATACGTGCTGGCAATAGGTATTTTCCTTGTGGGCATGGAGTTCAATGTGAGCTACGACGCACACATGGCTACGATACTTCTTCCCGTGTTCGTGCTCCTTCCCATAATCGTTATAGACGAAAGCTGGAAGGTAAACACAATGATGGGCATAATGTGGCTTATATCCGTTGTGTCATCCTTCCTTTTAAAGAGTACATACATTGCGGGCTTCGACCTCATTCACTACACCGTATTCACCATAATAGGCATATACTTGGGCGAGGTGCTCAAGGGTACGAGAATAAAGCATTTCAAGGGTCTTTACACACTTTCCATGCAGAAATATGTAGACCAGCTCACGGGTATGTACAACAGGCGCAAGCTCTTTGACGACCTCACGGAGGACAGCAAGAACGCCAAGTTCGTGGGCATAATAATGATAGATATAGACTGGTTCAAAAAGCTCAACGATACCAAGGGACACGAAAAAGGCGACGAATGTCTTAAGACAATAGGCAAGTGCTTCACCGAGTTCGGCAGCAAGAACGACCTGACGTTCTACAGATACGGCGGCGAGGAGTTTATAGGAATATCCAAAACTCACTCCAACCAGAAGCTTAGAGAAATATCAAATAACCTCTTAAGAGAGGTAAGGGCGCTCAATATTCCCGCGGAATATTCCTGCTATGAAAGAGTTACCGTAAGTATAGGCTTTACGGAGGGTCTTATAAAGAACGAGAAGGAATACGAGGAGCTTATTGATAAGGCGGATAAGGCGCTTTACAGAGCAAAGAGCGTATCGCGAAACACCTGCATAGGCTATGTCGCGGATAAATTTGTATAATGTGGATAAGGAGGCGTAAGCCTCCTTTTTTTATATTCCGTTGTACTTTAACATAGACTGCCCCATCACAACACGCGCCTAGCGGCAAAAGGGGACTGTCCTGCGAAGCCGGGACTGTCCCCAAAATAAGAGATAAGCCTAATAATTGAGGAGCAGTCCCGCAGCACATAAGCCTTATTGACTGCCTGCAAAAAAGAACTATACCTCGACAAAGAACCAACAACAATACTTTTCGGGACAGTCCCCATTCTCGCCCAACTTTTTATCTCTCCCTTACGCCGTCGTACTTGCCGCCTCTATACACATAGTTATCCATCACTCTTTTATAATTGGGACGTCTTACGGAGAATATCTCCGAAAGCACTATCGCTTCTATCACATTTTTAAGCAGTCTTAACCTCGACCACGGTTCCTCGCAGCCGTCTTCGAGCGTTATTTCCTCCGCCTCATCGGTTTCCTCTCCCGCGAGCTTTATAACGCCGTCGACTATCTGCGCGAGCGTTTCCCTGTCTATGCCGTCGGCAGAATATATGGGGCTTTCCAAATATTCATAGCTATCCATTGCGCGCATTACATACGAATTGAAAAGCGAATTTATCTCGCCGTAGAGCGCCTTCATAAGCTCGGTGTCCTTCTTGTATGTTTCGGCGCTCCTTTTTGGCGCATTGTCAACGCTTTTGCCGGGGAGAGTGTCATATCTCGGCGTGAGAGGCGTTTCCTCCATAATTTCCGCCATCTGCTCAACATTCAGCCCTTTATACGACGGCCAGCCTCTACCCGCTCTGTAGCCTCCCGAAATACTTTCATTTACCGGAACGCACTCCGTTATATTGTAATACATAATTACCTCCGAAATTTGTTATAGTGTAAAATATTCATTGAAAAAAACAAATGTTACTTAATTAAAAAAATAAATCTTTACCTCTTGTAAAAAATGGATTATTTGTGTATAATAGTATTAAACACGGCTGAAAGCCAAAATTCAAAATCGAAAGGAGAAATTTTTATGGGTTACATGGACGAATACAAGCGTTGGTGTGAGGACAGCTATTTTGACGAAGCCACAAGGGCAGAGCTTAAGGCTATAGCCAACGACCCCAAGGAGATCGAGGAAAGATTTTACAAAAATCTGGAGTTTGGTACGGGCGGTCTGAGAGGCATACTCGGCGCAGGTACCAACAGAATGAATATCTACACCGTAAGCAAGGCTACGCAGGGCTTTGCAAACTACATCAAGTCGCAGGGCGAGGCTGCCGTTAAAAAGGGCGTTGCCATAGCTTACGACTCCAGAAATTACTCGCCAGAGTTTGCCGAGATAACGGCAAGAGTTCTGGCAGGCAACGGCATAAAGGCTTATCTCTCGGACGAGCTGAGACCCGTTCCTATGCTGAGCTTCGCAGTAAGACATCTGGGCTGCACGGGCGGAGTTGTTATCACCGCAAGCCACAATCCGCCCGAATACAACGGCTATAAGGCTTACTGGGAGGACGGCGCGCAGGTGCCCTTCCCCAGAGACGGCGAAATTATAAAGGAAGTCAACGCCATAACCGACTTCAAGATGATAAAGATGGCTGACTTCGACGAGGCTCTCGCAAGCGGTATGATACAGTATGTGGGCCCCGAGCTTGACATGGCTTATCTTGACGCCATAACGGCGCAGATAGTAAATCAGAAAATAATAGACGAAACAGATCTTAAGATAGTGTATACTCCTCTGCACGGCTCCGGCAACAAGCCCGTAAGACGCGCGCTTGCAAAGGCAGGCTTCAAGAATGTATACATAGTTCCGCAGCAGGAGAGGCCTGACGGCAACTTCACCACTGTGGGCTATCCCAACCCCGAGAACAAGGCTGTTTTCGACCTCGCTATGGAGCTTGCAAAGAAGGTCGACGCCGACATCATAGTTGGCACAGACCCCGATGCCGACAGAGTTGGCGCCGTTGTAAAGAAGACGGACGGCGAATATATGGTGCTTACGGGCAACATGACGGGCGCCCTGCTCTGCGAATACATCCTTTCGCAGAAGAAGGCGGCAGGCACTCTGCCCAAAAACGGCGCTGTTGTTTCAACAATAGTTTCAACCGACATGACAAAAGCTATATGCAAGGAATACGGCATGAAGTACTTTGACGTGCTCACGGGCTTTAAGTACATCGGCGAGAAGATAAAGGAATTTGAGGCTGACGGAAGCTATGAGTATATGTTCGGCTTTGAGGAGAGCTACGGCTGCCTTGCGGGCACATACGCAAGAGATAAGGACGGCTGCCTTGCAACAATGCTCATATGCGAGCTTGCGGCATACTACAAGACAAAAGGCATGAGCCTCTACGACGGACTTCTGGCTCTCTATGACAAATACGGAGTTTATAAGGAAACAATAACCTCCATCACATTAAAGGGCATAGACGGCGCAGCTCAGATAAAGAAGGTAATGGACACCTTAAGAGCGGAGTCGCCCAAGGAGGTTGCAGGCGTAAAGGTAGTGGAATCAAGGGATTACTCAATAGACAAGATAGTGAACAATGTTACGGGCGAGGAAACAAAGAGCGGACTTCCCGCAAGCAACGTTCTCTACTATGTGCTTGAGGACGGCACTTGGTTCTGCGTAAGACCCAGCGGCACAGAGCCCAAGATAAAGGTTTACTTCGGTTCAAGCGATAAGACGGACGCAGCGGTTGAAGCCAAGATAAAGGCTGCCAGCGACGGCATACTTGCAATAGTGGACAAAATTTTAGCATAAAAAAATTAACGGGACCTGCGGGTCCCGTTTCATTCTGTCTAAAAAAGTCAAAATATAAAAGATGTTATAACCGTACAATACTCGCCCGCAAATTTTTTATGCAGCAGATATTTTATCAACACGCAAAAAACACACCGTCATGGCGGTGTGTTTTTAAGAGCCGATGACGGGATTTGAACCTGCGACCTGCGCATTACGAATGCGCTGCACTACCACTGTGCTACATCGGCATATATCAAAGCGTTTTGCGTGCCCGAACGACAGGCACAAAATTATTATACTCCATTTTGGGCAAAAAGTAAACAATTATTTTTATAAATTGAATATTTTGTGATAAGGCTTGTTTAAAAGATATGGTTTAATGCTGTTTATGCGTGCATTGCACGCCCGCCGGAATATCTATTTTTGCATAATTAAGGGGAGCATATGCTCCCCCCCCTTTTTATTTAAAACCTACATCCGCAGCTGTTGCAGCCGTTATTGCTATTCACATTGTTATTGCAGCCGCAGTTACAGCCGTTGTTGTTATTTCCGCTTCCGACATTGCTGTTGTCATTGGGTATATTTCCGCTTATGCCGGCAAGAAATTCCTTCTTCTGGGGCGGCGCAAATACATCCATAGGGAAGTCAAGACCGTCGAAGTAATCGCAGGCGCTGAGGTTTGAAACATCCTCGCACTCCTTGGGAATGCAGAAGCCCTTTGACTCGACCGTGAGGTTGACAAGTCTGAACAGCTTGATTATGGTGAAAAGACCTATCGTAACATTCACCTGATAAGCTCCGTCGCCTCCGTCGCAGCAGCAGCCGAATTCAAGGTCTGCGCTGAGAGCAACAGCCTTGGACTCAACGAGCACGAAGGGCTGCGAGCCCGTGTCGAAGCTCGTTCCGCCGTCTGTAAGGAAGTCGGTGGATATGGTGGAATCCGTAGTGATGGAGCCAAAGAGCGTTACCTTCTTGTTGTATACGCTCTGGGCAGGGATAGTGCAGAGAACTCCGCCGTTTACATTTCTGAACACAAGGTCGTAGCTGAATACATACTTGAGGTCAACATCCCAGTAGCCCACTCTGAAAGGACTGGGTGTCTTTGACACAACTATAACTCTCTCCGTGCCGAAGTTATTTATGGTTACGGCAGCGGCAGTGTCGGGAGGAGTGATGACTTCGCCCTGCTCAAGAGAAATGTTTGAACAGAAAGTACCGCTCACGGCAGCTCTGGCGGGACCTATCTCATTCACCGTAAGGCAGTCCTGCTGTCTGCAGGCGTCGTATACCTTAAGGGCGATGATACATTCGTCCTTAACCTTTGTGTTTCCCGAAACACAATTGTTGTCAAAATCAAATATTCCCATTATTATTGCCTCCTGTTTTTTATTTCCCCCTCTGATTTTAAGATATGAAATATATTTATTTTTGTGAATGTATGTGATATAATAAAATAAAAAAAGGAAAAAGGAGACAAACTATGAAAAAAATAATATGCTTGATGCTTGCGCTTTCGCTCATGCTCTGCGCCTGCGCAGCCAAGGAGGCGCCCGAGGAATGTATAACGCAGGCGGAGGAATTTGCAGAGCTTTTCAAGGCTAAGGACTTTGAGGGAATGTATGCCATGACATACTATAAAGACCCCTATCTCGCAGGCACTTATGACGAAAACTCCGTGATAGGCAGCAAGCTCTTTGACGCCATGGCGTCCAACCTCACATATGAAATAACGGGCGGAGAGAGAAAGGGCAAAAACGCCAATGTTACCATGCACATAGTAACGGCGGATTTCAACACCCTGCTTAAGGAAGTGGTGGAGGAATACACAGCCTACTGCAAGGACAACGCCGACACCATAACGGAGGACGAAATGTCGCAGGCGCTCGAAAGCATACTGGACGAGCACCTCAAAAACATAACGCCCTATGAAAAGGAAACGAGCATCGACTTTGTGAAGGACAACGGCAAGTGGGTCATAGAGGACAATGTGGGAATTTACGACGACTTCTCGGGAGGCTATCTCACATACTGCTTCGGCGTGAATATGGCTATGGGCGACACGGCAATAAGAGATGAGTAGTTTTTTTTAAAATTACTATTGACAAAATAAGGCATAACGAGTATACTTAGTTTATACAAAGGCGTTGAAGCTTAAGGCTTCAATGCCTTATTTTGTTTTATAAGGTTTTTTGCCCATAGCGGTGTATTCCCTTTTTTACCTTTTCTGCACATTGAACTTATTAATAAGGACTCCTTCCTCTGTGCTTTTATTTATATGCTGCAGGTCCCTTGCCTTTGCGGGGACAGACAAAATACTTCGCGCCTTTGTATAAAAAAATAACGGGTCTTGTACCCGTTATTTTCGTGTGTGGGATAGGAAATGACAGCGGTTTTCGGCGTCAAACGCGGACTGCCCCTAATGTAATATTTGCACCATTTTTCAATGTAGGGGCGAGCATTGCTCGCCCGCAGGAGGATATGCAGCCCTCCCATATAGGCAAGGGCAGTGCAAAATTCTATATTTGTGCTTAAAACTCAACAAAAACGGGCGTGCAATGCACGCCCCTACAAACAAATGGCAAGGGCAGTGGCTTAACTTATCATTTTGCTCACAGCCAAAAGCCCGTCATTTCCCAAAATTATCCGTTTTATATTTCTCATCTGCGCTCGTTATCCAGAGGGCTTCCACATTATTCTTTTCGGCGAGAGCCTTACCATCCTCATAGGGCAGTATAAAAAGCGCTGTGGAGAATATATCTCCCTTGAGCGAGCTTTCGTCAACTATCGTTACGGACTTATTGTTTTCCGCGGGATAAAGTGTTTTGCCGTCTATTATGTGGTTGTAGCGCTTGCCGTTGTATTCATAATATCTCTGATAGCTGCCGCTTGTTACGGCAGAGGAATTTGAAAGGAATATGATATCCGAATACTTGCCGTCGCCCTCGGGCGATGTTATGCCCGTCTTGAAGTTCTTTTTGTTTTCGTCGTTCAGCACAATGAGGTTTCCGCCCAAATTTACCATGCCTGCGCCTATGCCCCGTTCCTTCAGAAATTTTCTTGCATAGTCCGTAGCGTAGCCCTTTGCTATGGCGCCCACATCTATGGAAACCTCGGGGTCTGTTATATACACGGTCGAATTTATGTCGTCTATCACTATGCTGTTTATGTCCGTATGCTGTGAGGCGGCTTTAAGCTCCTCGTCGGAGGGAACGGCGTATATCTCGTTTTCAAGGGCGTTTTCCCTGTATTTATGCCATATTTCAAGCACGGAGCCAAGCGCTATGTTGACCGTGCCGTCGGTTTCGGCATATGCATTTTTGCCCTCGGACAAAAGACTTATTATGTCCTCGTCCACATTAACGGGCGCTTTTCCCGCGTTGTCGTTGATGGTCTTTATGTTGTTTACGCCCTCGTAGTTATTGTATATGTCAAAAAGATTGTTGAGCCTCAAAAGCTCCTCGTGCAGCTCGTCGCTTACGCTCTTTGCCTCCTTTACATCCTCGCAGTAAAGCGTTATGGACGAAAATGTATCGAATACATCGTAGTACGAATAGGTGTATTTGTTTCCCGCGCAGCCCGTGAGCATGAGCGCAAGCGCGGATAAAAATATCAATGCAATTATTTTTTTCATTTCCTTACCTCCTTAAGCGGATATTTTAATACGGGCAGGAGCGTTTTTAAGAGTATGCCCGTAAGACTGCCCATCACTGCGCCCGACACTATGAGAACGGGGAAATAGTAGAGCGCAAAGCTGCTGTTTATTATTATGCTTGCCATGACGAGCTGACCCATATTGTGGGCTATGGCGCCCGCTATGCTTAAAAGCATATAAGATATTTTTTCATTAAATATAAGCATGAGAAGTATTATGACGCCCATAGACAAAAGCCCTCCGCAAAGGCTAAGTATGCCTGCGGTAATGCCCCTTGTGATGAGGGCGAAAAGCCCCTTGAGCACATTCAGGCAAAATGCCTGCTTTTTGCCTATGAAAAAGAGCGCAAACATTATGACTATGTTTCCAAGCCCCGGCTTTACACCGGGCGGAAGCAGAAGCGCAGCGCAAAGAGCGCCCTCGAATATGGAGAGCACCACTATAAGCGCAAGCATCATTGCCATATATGATATATATTTTGCCTTTGAGCAGTCTTTCATGCTATATTTCTCCTTCGATATCGTCTTTTCCTCCGCTCACCGTTACCGAGAGCCTGTTCGGCAGACAAACGGCGCTCTGTCCCGCCTTTTCGAGCCAGCCCGTATTGACGCATATTTTGTCGGGACAGTCGGAGCTTAAAAAGCGCACGCGCCCGTCCTTTATCTCTATCTCGACATTTTCATTCACTTCGGGACGGTATATCATATCCTCGTCAAGAGGGAGAGAGTCTATTTCCCGCCCGTTATATATCACAAGCGCCCTGCTTCCCCTTTCGCCCGGCATTAAATACATGAGAAATATTCCCGCCAGAATTATAAGCGCAATTATGACAATATCTTTTTTGTTAAAAAATTTTCTTTTTTCCATGATATCACCTTTTATTTAAGTATACAACATTATCACGCAGATGTCAAAATGCCTTAAAGGTATTTTAAAAATCTATGGACAAAAGGATTTTTTAATGTTATAATTAAGCTGTATTATAATTTTGATTTTTAAAATTACGGATTTTTTCACCCGACGAAGGCTTTTCGGGGAACTTAATATATAAAAAGAGGTAGCTTATGAAAAAACTGGTTATTGGAGACTTAACTGCAAATATCCCTATCATACAGGGCGGAATGGGCGTAGGCATAAGTATGCATTCTCTTGCGGCGGCAGTCGCAAAGGAAGGCGGTATAGGCGTTATTTCTGCGGCTCAGCCCGGATTTCTGGAGCCCGATTTCTACACCAATACCGTTGAGGCGAATATGCGCGCTCTTTCAAGAGAGATAAGGCTTGCAAAGGAGCAGTCAAACGGCGGAATAATAGGCGTAAACATAATGGTGGCTGCGACGCACTACGAGGAATTTGTGCATTGCTGTATAGAAAACGGCGCGGATCTCATAGTTTCGGGCGCGGGTCTTCCTATGGATCTTCCCAAGTTTGCCGCGGATTCCGACATAAAGCTCGCTCCCATAGTTTCATCGGCAAAGGCGTGCAAGGTCATATTCTCGCGCTGGGTAAAGAAGTATGACAGACTGCCCGACCTGCTCGTTATAGAGGGTCCCAAGGCGGGCGGACACCTCGGCTTTAAGGCGGAAGAGGTGCTGAATATAGACAACTTCGACGATGAAATTCTCAAAATAAAGGAAACAAAGAAGGAATTTGAGGAAAAATACAACAAGACCATACCCGTTGTGTTCGGCGGCGGAGTGTACACAAGAGAGGATGTAAGGCACTGCCTTGACGACCTCGGACTTGACGGCGTGCAGATGGCGACCCGCTTTGTGGCAACGGAGGAATGCGATGCGGACATGGCGTTCAAGCAGGCGTATGTGGACGCAAAGCTCGAGGATGTAAAGATAGTCAAAAGTCCCGTGGGTATGCCCGGCAGAGCTCTCAACAACAACTTTATAAAAAACATAGTGCCCGAGGGCATAAAGGTAACGCGCTGTTTCCGCTGTCTTTACCACTGCGACCCCGCGACTACGCCCTACTGCATATCGCAGGCGCTCTTTAACGCCGCAAAGGGCGACATAGACAACGCCCTCGTATTCTGCGGAGAGAACGTATATAAAATAGACAAGCTTTCGACCGTAAAGGATATCATAGACGAGGTGCTTGACAGGAAGGCTTGAAAGGTCATTTAAGGAGAAAATATGGATAAGGACATAGAGAACGCCTCTCTTAAAGAGGCGATAGAAAGACACGGCTCAGATCCCACGCAGGAGAACAGGCTTTGGCTCCTTCACGAGCTTATAGATGCAAGGCTTATACTGCCCGTAGTTATAATACCTCAGCCCGTTAACAACAAAATACCCGAGGACGCCACGGTGAACTATTTTTCAATGCAGACAAAATCGGGACAGACCTATCTTGCTGTTTTTTCGAGCCTTGAGGAAATGGGCAAATGGAACAAAAATCCCAATAAGATGTATCTTGTGCGCAGCTACGAGAGCATAAAGCAGCTCGTGCTTGCCAACAGAAAGCACTACGACGGCTTTGTGCTCGACCCCATGGGCTGCAACATAGCCGTTAAAAACGAGCTTATGGAAAATGTGGAAAGGCTCTCGCCAAACGGCAGCAATACGCTGCACACGCAGAGAGTCGAAACTGAGGGAAACTCGGGGCTTCTGCCCGCGTATAACCCGCCTGAAAAGCTTGCGGACGCGCTTAAGGAATACTTCGCCTCCAAGGACAACATAAAGGCGGCATATTTTATGCAGACTGTCAAAAAAGGCGATAAAAAGCCCACATATGTGATAGTGGTGGACTTCTGCAAAGACGGCAGCCTTAAGGACGCCTTCGACGGCATTGCAGCCGCAGCTCACAGCACGCTTTCGGAGGGCGAGGAGATAGGACTTATGCCCGCCTTCGACAAAATGGCAGCAAGGTATATAAAGGGCGTAAAGGCGTTTTATGAGAAGGAATAAATAAGAGGTAATAAAATGTGTGTTTTTTGTAAGGGGGACCTTAAGGAAAGCCGCACGATCCATACAGTTAATATAAATGATTGTATTATAATAATTAAAAATGTTCCCTGTATGGAGTGTTCGCAATGCGGAGAGGTTTATTTTAATGATGATGTGCTGGAAAAAATTGAAGATATCATAGCACAGGTCAAAAATGTATTAAGTGAAATAACGGTAATAGATTATAATAAGCAAGTAGCATAAAATCACAAAGGAGAGGACTAAAATGAAAAAACTTGTTATTGCATTTTCTGCGATTTTAGCCGCGCTTTCGCTCACGGCTCTTGTCAGCGCCGACACTATAGTTTACGGCGACGCCGACAACAACGGAAGGCTTGAGATCAACGACGCTTCCACAGTGCTCAAAAGGGTACTCACGGGAGAAAAAATGCCTATCGAAAGCAAAGAAAACTATATGGAGATAGTGGATGTAAACGGCGACAATACGCTTGATTCGGCAGATGTGGCAGAAATACTCCAGATGATACTCGACTCGGGATATAAGCCTTCGGCTGTGCCCGAAAGGGAAACCACCACGGAGAAGCCCACGGAGACCACCACCGAAAAGCCTACGGAAACCACTACAGAAAAAGCTACCGAAAAGCCTACGGAGGCAACGACCGACAAAACCACAGAGGTTACTACGGGCGATTACAGCGACGGCGTTGTGGTGGACAACTTTGACGACTTCAAGCGTGAGCTTGCAAAGAAAAATAATAAGGTCTATGTAAAGGGCACCATCGAGTGTACGGAAAGCCTTATGCTTGAGGCGCAAAATGCAAATGTAGACATAGTGGGAATCACAAATCCCGACGGCACGGCGGCAACTCTCGACTTTGCAAAGTTCAGAGACAGCTTAAATAAGAGCGGTGAAAGCGGAACGGGTATTCGTGTCAGCGGTTCTTATTACAGCTTCAGCAATATTATAGTTCAGAACGCGGGTGACTGCGGAATAAGAATAAAGGGCAAAAACGCAGGCTACTGCACATTTGAAAACTGCGTATTCAGATATAACAACAATTCGGGCGTTTCCATTACGGAAGGCAGTTCTCACAATACCTTCAGATTTGTGGACAGCTACAGAAATGCCGACCTTATACAGAAAAACGGCGCCGATGCGGACGGATTTTCCGTTAAGCTCCAGGCGGGCGAGGAAAACAAATTCTACAACTGCCGTGCATGGGAAAACAGCGACGACGGCTGGGACAGCTACGACAGAGGCACGCCTTATATAGGAAGCGTATACTATGAGGAATGTCTTGCCTGGAATAACGGCAATCCCTATGCCTTCACGGGCGAATATGACTACGAACACGGTTTCCCGCTTGACAAGAATCTTCTGTATGTAAAGGAAATACTCAAAAACGACCCCGATTTCGAGGCAAAGTATAACTCTCACAGCGTAACGAGCTGGCCCAAGGAAACGGTAAGGCTTCTCGGCACGAGCAACAACTATAACAATATACACAGCGGCAGCTGGGGAGGCAACCCCAACGGCTTCAAGTTCGGCTCGGCGGAAACCCCGTCAAGCTCTTACAGATATATAAAGAACTGTATAGCCTTCGACCATGCAAGCACGCCAAATCAGGAAAACGCCAAGGGCTTTGACCAGAACAACGGCAGCGCAGGCTATGACATCGAAAACACATTGAGCTTCAACAATGCCCAGAACTACTGGATGGACAGAATGAAGGCAAAGAGCATGAAGGGCGTATTCTACAGCATACAGGGCGAAAATAAGACCTCAAATCCCAAATATCCGGATACTCCCGGCGACCTTACGCTGACCGTTCCCGATGACGCAAAGGCAAAGGAACTCACCGATAAGGTCTACGCTTATAGGGATATGATATACAGCTATGTATATAATGATAGGATACCCGGCGAACAGATATGCGATGTGTTTTAAAAATTGAATGATGATAAAAACTGCTCATGAGGTGGGCAGTTTTTTGATTTTGTCGTATTTATGCTTATATTGCTTTATTTAATGCAATATGTTATAATTTGTTATATAATGGTAACAAAAACTATGCACTTAAAATATAAAATACAAAAAACGGGAGGAAAATAAAATGGCTGAAAACAACATGTTGTTTGAAACAAACATTGACAGGTATACTTGGGTAGCGTTTTACACGGAATTTGCAACAAAGCTGTTGGAATATAAAAACAACAGAAAAGCTTTGATAGAAAAGGTAAGAAATGTTTTTGAAAATGCGGAAATGAATCTTCCCAAGCTGGAAAAAGATAATAATATTATTGATATCGACCCTTTTACTGTTTTTGGAACAATCAACAAAAATTTGAACGACACAAACAGAATAAAACTTATTGAATCATATAAAAAAGAATTTGGTCTGACTTCGACCGTACCAACTAACTTTGACGGAATACCTATTATAATGGCGCTTTCTGCTGCGTTCTATTATTTTGTGGGCGAAAGGAACGAAAATGATATAGATAATTTGTGGTATTTATTTGAAAGTGCAATAAAATATGCAGACACACCAAATAATGAGAACGAACAAAAATTTATCCGTTGTTTTGACACGGTAAAAAAACAAAAAGGTATAAAATGGAATATCACAATGGGATTATTCTGGATAAGACCTAATATTTTTTTGAATCTGGATTCGGTAAACAGGCAATTTCTATTCAACAATGATTTACTGTGTGAAATAAAAAACGGTAAGAAAAAAGGAATTTCCGAGGTTCCGAATGGAAAGGGATATATAGCTCTCATAGAAAAATGCAAAGATATTTTCAAACAGTATGGATCTTTTGTTGATTTATCATACTCTGCATGGTATTTATCAACACAGCCGGATACAAAGGAAGCTTTTTGGGGTCCTAATTTAAACGGCAACGCCAAAAACATTTCAAAAGCAGAATTTTTAAAATGGTTTAAACCGCTCATCACCGCTATTCGTGATTTGGGCGGAAAAGCTACGCCAAAAGAAGCAAGAGAAAAAATTATTGAAAATGAAAAATTATCCGCTGAAGTTATTTCTGCAACAAGAGGTAAGACCAATATCAATAAGTTTGAAAATGAAGTTGCCTTTGCAAGAAATTATCTTGTTTATGGCGGTTATATTTCCAATGAAATCCGTGGCATCTGGGCTTTGACTGAAAAGGGAAAGACAGTTGAGATGACAGACGAACTGGCTTCGGAAATATTCAGACAGGGTGTAGAGCAAAACAAAAAGAGAGGAACAGAAGGACAGGCTATCGGCGATGAAGGAATAGATACCGTTCACTATTGGATATATGCTCCGGGAGACGGTGCCTCAAAATGGGAAGAATTTTACACCAAAGGAATAATGGGTATCGGATGGGGTGAAATCGGTGATTTAAGCGCTTTTACTTCCAAAGAAGAAATTAAAGAGAAAATGAAAGAATGTTATGATCCAACGCTTTCTTATAAAAATGACGCTCTGGCAACATGGCAATTTGCAAAAGAAATGAAGGTAGGAGACATAGTTTTTGCAAAGAAGGGACTGCACACGGTCATAGGAAGAGGCGTTGTTGCTTCGGATTATGAATTTGATGACCAAGTGTCGGACACATACAACAATATACGCAAAGTTAATTGGACACATAAAGGCGAATGGCAGCACCCCGGACCTGCAGTAATAAAGACCTTGACTGATGTAACGCAATACACTGATTATGTTGAGAAATTAAATTCTCTTTTTAATAACAACATGTCAGAAAAAATTGAAGAAAAAGAAGTTGTCTATGATAAATATTCGGAAGACGACTTTTTAAAAGAAGTCTATATTTCTGACAATGAATATTCTTCACTTGTGAACACACTAAAGTATAAGAAAAACATCATTTTGCAGGGAGCACCCGGTGTCGGCAAAACCTATGCCGCAAAAAGGCTTGCATATTCAATTATGGGTATGCGCGATATAGAAAGAGTAAAAATGGTACAATTTCATCAAAGCTACTCTTATGAAGATTTCATTATGGGTTACAGACCGACAAGCAGCGGCGGCTTTAAATTGCATAAAGGAGCTTTTTATGAGTTTTGCAAAAAAGCGGAGGAAGATAATGAAAATGATTATTTCTTTATAATAGATGAAATAAACAGGGGAAATCTGAGCAAAATTTTCGGTGAGCTCTTTATGATTATTGAAGCCGACAAAAGAGGAGTCGAATTGGATCTGTTATATTCAAATGAAAAGTTTGCCGTACCCGAAAATCTGTATATTATAGGAATGATGAATACTGCCGACAGAAGTTTGGCAATGCTCGACTATGCTTTGCGCAGAAGATTTGCCTTTTTTGAACTTAATCCCGCTTTTTCCAATGAAAAATTCATAAAATATAAACAGGAAAAGAACAGCAAAAAATTTAATGACCTCATAAATTGTGTGGAAGAGTTAAATCAAGAAATAGCCGAGGATGAAACTTTGGGAAACGGCTTCAGAATAGGACACAGCTATTTCTGTACGGAAAAACCCATTACAGATGATTTGCTTACTTCGATTGTTGAATTTGAGCTGATTCCGCTTTTAAACGAATATTGGTTTGATGAGCCCAAAAAGGTTGATGAATGGAGCGATAAGCTAAGGAGTAAAATAAAATGATTCCCATAAGAAACATTTATTATATGTTGTCATATGCATTTTCCATATTGCGGGAAAACACATATAAAGATATTGCTGTGGAGGAATTTGAAAATACTGCCGATATATGTGCTGCTATTTTGATAAAAGGCATCTCTCTGCAATTAAAAAGGGGCTTGTATAAAGAATACATAGATAAAACGGAACCAATTTCTACGCCCAAAGGGAAATTGAACATATCGTCATCCATAAGATCAATGAGCCTTTTGAAACAGCAAATCGTATGCACATATGATGATTTTACAGTAAATTCCTATATGAACCGTATTATAAAATCCACAGTGAAATTGCTGATAAAATCGGATATATCGCGAAAAAGAAAAAAATCATTGCGCAAGCTTATGGTATATTTTTCTGATGTAGACATAATTGAACCGCAGTCTATCAACTGGAAAATTACATATAACAGAAATAACCGTCATTATGCTCTTTTGATCTCTATTTGCTATTTAGTCGTGAAAGGATTACTGCAAACGACCGATAGGGGAAAAACAAGACTTATGGACTTCTTTGATGAACAGAGAATGTACAGTTTATACGAAAATTTTATTCGCGAATATTACAAAAAAGAATTCCCTCGTATAAATACAGATTCTCCTCAAATAAAATGGCAGTTGGACGATGAAAATTTTGGTATGCTGCCTATTATGCGAAGCGATGTTGTATTGTCGGATCAAAAGAATGAAAATATTTTGATAATTGACGCAAAGTGTTATTCTCATACCACACAAATTAGATATGGTAAAAAGACTATACATTCTGCCAATTTATACCAGATTTTTACTTATGTAAAAAATAAAGAGGAAGAAATGAAGGGTAAACCGCACAAAGTGTCGGGTATGCTTCTCTATGCAAGAAATGATGAAGATATAGATGAAAAATACAGCATGAGCGGCAATGATATATTTGTTAAAACTCTGGATTTAAACTGTGAGTTCAACGAAATAAAATATCAGCTGAATAATATTGCGCAATTAGTATTAGATAATTAAAACTTGGTATTTAATGTTTTTTACTGCCAAAGCTAAAATAGCTATGGCAGTTTTTTTATTAAAAATTATATAATACCGCTTTTATTTTTTTCTGTTATATGTTATAATTATTCTATATACATCAAACGAAAGGAGAATATATTTTTATGCTTAAAAGAATTACAGCCATGGCACTTGCTATGGTAATGACACTTACGCTCTTTAATTCATTTGCTTTTGGATATTATAACAGTAATGATTATGATTATCACATTACCAACGATCTTGAAGCAAGCATTGAGGACGGCAAGGTTATTCTCACATGGCCTGCCGTTGACGAAAAGGGCGAACCTATCCAGGCTAATCCCCTTAAAGCGGATGGACAGATGGAATCGACCAAAAATCCTAAGCAGGGATGGACAAACCCCACACAGGGTATGATAGTTAATTTCCCTAACTGGAAAATAGACGGTTCACACACCACAAATCCGGACAAATCATCCAAGCAGCCTTGTCAGGTACTTCTTGGTCTGACAGACGAAAAGACGGATTATCCTATTGTTATACATGACCCCGGCATAAATGCAAATAACAAATTTATAAAAGATGCATATCTCAGCGACAAAGTTGTTGCAAATGATTTTGCAAGGTCATATGTAATAGAATATTCCGGTGATAACGGCGCAAGTTGGGATACCGACAAGACTATATCAAATCCCGATGACCTTATACACGGCAAGAAGCTTGAAAGACCCGATTCAACAGACAGATGTACTACATTTTTCCTTCTTAATCAGTTTGCGGAGGAATTTACGGGTTCTGTAGAGGGCAATAAGGAATACCTCATCAGAGTTACGGCAAAGGACAGCAGCGGCAATACGCTCAAAACATTTGAAACATCCGTAGTTACTCCTGCTGCCGCTATAAAATACCCCGCTTTCCCCACCGTTGAAGGCAGCGGAAAGTATTCGCAGGGCGGCAGAGGCTCCGAGACAAGGCCTGCCGATGTGTACATTGTTACAAACCTTACGGACAGCGTTTCCGATCCTCAGCCGGGTTCTCTGCGCTATGGTCTTGAGAGAAAATACAGGACCGACGGCGACAAGAATTATCCCGTTATAATAACATTTGCCGTAGGCGGTGTTATAAATGTAGACCCCGAGGTTGCAAAGAACGCAAGAAGACTCAATATAAACAGCAACACCACTATTCTGGGTCAGACGGCTCCGGGAGAAGGCATAACCATATACGGCGCTTCCGCAAAGTTTGACGGCACGGACATAATCGCAAGATACATACGTTTCCGTCTCGGCGAGGGCTACGACCAGGATGCGGCTTCCGCAACGGGTTCAAACATAGTTATAGACCACTGTACATTCTCATGGGGCGTTGACGAGTGCTTCTCGGCAAAGGAAATAATAAACTCCAGCATACAGTACAACATCATCGCAAGCAGCCTTTCATTCCCCAACAAGACGGGCATAATGAACGGCGACAATGAGGTGGCTGCGGGCGAGAGCGAAGCAAAGCACGGCATGGGCTCTATAATAAACGGCTCCGATGTAAGCTATACGCACAACCTCTGGGCTAACCACGGCACCAGAAATCCCCGTTTTGAGGGCGGTTTCACATATTCGGGCATTACATATCCCAATAAGCTTGAATTTTCAAACAATGTAGTCTACAACTGGGGACATAACTCCGGCTACGGCGGAGAGAGAGGCGACGGCAAGGCTAATATGATAGGCAACTATTATAAGCCCGGCAACAACACTCTTGAAAAGGTAGGCACACAGATATTTGATGTGGACGGCAGCAGCTTCTACTTCAAGGACAATGTAATGACTTCGAGCGCCGAAGTAACCGCAGACAATAAGCTCGGTTTCAGCGGTATAAGCGACGCAAGAACGCTTACTGCTCCCGTTGAGCTTACGGAAAAATATACAGCAACAAGCGCAGAGGACGCTTACAAGGCAGTTCTTGACGGCGTTGGCGCAAGCTATGTGAGAGACGCTCAGGACGCAAGGCTCATAAGAGAGCTTAAAAACGGCACGGGCCGCTTCATAAACAATGAATTTGAAGCGGGCGGAATAGGTACTCTCAACGCAGGCACCGCGCCAACGGATACAGATTCCGACGGCATACCCGACGAATGGGAGAGCGCTCACGGTCTTGATCCCAACGACAATGCTGACGCATCTGCCATAGTTACGGACGAAACAAAGCCCTATCTTGGCTACACAAACATAGAGGTATATGCATGCGACCTTCTGGGCGAATGGGACGAGAGCACAAAGCCCGCAAAGGAGGAGGCTCCCGAGGCTGCTATAACGGCAGTTAACGAAAACGGTCAGACCGTAGGCGATATAGATGTAAACGTTACTCTTGCAAAGGGCAAGAGCTACACCATCACAAAGAGCGCAGGCGCAGGAAATTACAGCATACTGCTCAATGACAAGGTGATCGCCGAAAACAGCGACGAATTTACAATTCCCGCAGATACGGCTGTAGGAACATACACTCTTTCACTCAGCGTAAAGGGCGACAAGGGAAGCAATATTTCAACCGTGGTTCCCGTAACGGTCGTTGAGGCGGCACAGAACGGAAACCTTGAAGGCTTCACATCAGCCGACATAGGCGAGGTAAAGGCAAAGGGCGCAGACTACTACGACAGCGCGTCAAATACGCTTGTTTCGGAGGGCGCAGGTCACATAGGCATGCTCGCCACGGCTTCGGCTCAGGCTCCCGACGCCTTCCACTTCAACTATAAGCAGGTAAAGGGCGACTTTACATTCACTGCAAAGGTTGAAAACCTTGCTAAGCTCGACTACTATCAGCAGTCGGGTCTTATGGTACGCGCAAGCCTTGAGCCCACGGCAGAGTTCTATATGCCTTCGCTCACATACTTAAAGGGCGAGGACTATGAAGGTTCTACGGACATAACGGGCAGCTTTGTAAAGGCTAAAAATATAAGAGCAATATACAGAAGCACGGTAGACGGCACGGCAGACGGCAATGTAGGATACGGCGGAGCTTCGACCATGCTCGGCGTTCCCGCGGTAAGAGTTGACAAGGAAACAAATATCGGCTGGGCAAGGATAGAGAGAAAGGGACAGGAGATTACTCTTTTAGCTTCTCTTGACGGCAGCAAGTGGTATGATATAGGCACATACACAACAACTCTTCCCGAGACCGTTTATGTTGGCTTTGCCACGGATGCGGCTCAGGATTCCATGAAGCTTGTGAGATACAACGCAACACAGTTCAGCAATATCGAGCTTGACGCCGGAAACAGGGGCGACGCAGACAGCGACGGCGAAATAACCGTTAAGGATGCGGACAGAGTGCTTAAATATGTTCTTTCTCCCGCAGCCTCCGACATGACGGACGAGGAGATAGAGCGCTGCAAGGTATCGGGCAACGATAAGCTCACATCGGCGGATGTCGCTCAGATACTCCAGAAAACACTCGACAGCACATATAGCTATGTGAATGTGAAGTAAAATGAAACATTATTGTAAGAAGGCGCTTTAGGGCGCCTTCTTCATACTGTCGAAAAAATCAAAATATATAAAATGTTATATACGGGCGTGCAATGATTGCAGCGGAAAGACTTATCCGCACGACCGCAGGTCGGCTTTCAGCGTAGCTGAAAGTGCTGAACGCCCCTACAAACCACAATGTGAGCTAATCACTCGTAGGGGCGAGCCTTGGTTGCATGGGAGACAATGCTCACCCCTACAAACCAATATATGAACTAATCACTCGTAGGGGCGTGCATTGCACGCCCGCAGAATTTCATACAATAAGGTGATTATAAACACGCAGAGAAGGCGTTTCAGGGCGCCTTCTTTTTTATATTGTTACAAAGGTTTTTGACATGACAAATAAATTATGCTATACTTTTATTATAGTAGGAGCATAGCTTTATGAGGTATTTTTATGAGCAAATTATCATTTAACACATTTTGCATAGAATATTACAGTCATCATATAGGAAAGCCAAGCAATGAGGTGTATGATATATTTTCTTCATCGGGGCTTTTGGATATGCTTGAAGATGATTACGAGGACCTCCACGGCATGAGTATGGAATATCTCATGCAGTTTTTTGACAATTATCTGGGAGGCATGAGCATGGAGCATTATCTTATAAGGGCTACAATTATTCCCGTTATTGTAGAAAAAATAATGAAAAAGGTAAATATGGACTATAGGGCGGCGTTGGATCTCTTTTATACCTCCGACACGGCTGCCCTTCTGTCGGATGACGACACGGGGCTTTACGGTCAGTCGCCCAACTATATCTACGGACTTTTTATGCAGGAGAAAAATTTGGCTTTGTAATAAAAGCCAAATGCGAAATTATAAACAACTATGTATAAACATTCACAGCAAAGGAGGACAACTATGAAACTGAAAAAGGCGGTATCTATTATTATGGCTATGGTATTTACAATGTCGGTGCCCGTTTTTGCCGGCGCTGGCGGGGAGTTCAAGGACATCACATTCAACTTCACATCGGAGTATATAAAGGGTTCGAGGGTGATACCCGAGGTGCTCAAGTACGACTTCGACAGGGGCTACGGCTTTGTTGAAAAGACTACGTCCATGCCCGACAGGACGGTGAGCATTGGCAAGATAGAAAAGACCGACGAGGGCTTTCGTGTTGTCGAGAAAAATGTGCAGATGTTCAACACCGTGGATAAAAACGGCGCTCATCTCGACATAAACAAGGCCACGGACTACAACTACGGCGGTATGGTTTTCAGAGTGAAGGCTCCCGCGGGCGGTTATCACATAGAGGTGAATGTTGCGGGCGGCAGCGAAAATGCGCTTTTGAGCGTGAACGCTATGCAGACCTACAGGCTGGAGACCTCTAAATACTGGGATGCGGCAAAGCTTGTGCCAAATCTCCACCCTGCCGTATGGGACGGCGATGTGTGGAGCTTCGACTATGCCAACGGCAGAGACTTCATTGACATAGAGATAGAGGCAAAGGAGCTCAACAAGCCCGTTGTGCTCAAGACGATATCAATTTCGGCAATACCCGTGAACGAGAGCGAAAAGAGCACCGTTTATCTCCTGGGAGATTCCACCCTCAAGTCCTATCTCTTTGAGGAGGCGCCTATGTGCGGCTGGGGACAGGTGTTTGACAGGCTCTTTGACACGGACAAAATAAATGTTGTCAATTATTCCATGGGTGGCCGCTCCGTAAAGCAGATGTATCAGGAGGGCAGGCTCAACGATGTGCTCATGACGGGACACAGGGGCGACTTTGTGCTCATACAGTCGGGACATAACGACGAGAAAAAGGGCGGAGACATAGGCATGGTATCCGACCCCACGGCGCGCTTCGGCGTGGGCTCCACTGAGGCTATGTATAAGGAATATCTCGAAAAAAGCTATATACCCGCCATAAGGGCAAGGGGCATGATACCCGTGCTCGTAACGCCCATGACAAGAGCGAGCAAGTATGAAAACGGCGAGTTCAAAAACAGCTTTACCACAAAGGACAGAGAGTTTGTAAAAGTGATGAAAAGCGTTGCGGAGGAAATGAATGTTCCTCTTGCAGACCTCAACACGCTTAGCTGCGAATATCTCACGGAGATAGGCTACGACGCCGCAATGTCGCTTGTTATGAGCCTTGAGGCGGGCGAGACCCCCGGAAAGACAAACAGCGGCAGCTATGCAAACGGTCATCCCGACAACAAGATAGACACAACTCATATGAAGGAAGCCCTTGCAAAGCAGTATGCAAGGATAGTGGCAGAGGAGATAAAGAGGCTCTCAACGGAATATACCGAGCTTGCGCCCATGACGGAGGCTATGACGGCAGATGTGCGCTCGGGCGACTGGGACAAGGTATATCCCGAGGTCTGCGCCGATGTTACGGGCAAGGATGCTTACTACAGAAATCAGATAGAAAAAATGGTTCAGCTCGGCATAATGGTAAAGGACGAAAACGGCAATTTCAGACCCAAGGACACAATGAGCGTATATGAATACGCCGCAGCCATAGAAAAGCTCTACGGCATTGACCTGAACAGATATTACGGCAGCGAAGTCCTCACAAGAGAGGTAATGGCTGACATAAATCTTAAGGCATACAACGCCAAATATACCGAAAAGCCCGACTATATGACAAAGTACAACGGCACCAATATTTCGCCCGACGATCCTGAGTACGACCCCAACCTTGTGGGCGAGGAGGCGCAGTACTATCCGCTTGCGGGCTACGGCGCAATAAAGGATAAGGCGGAAATTTCTCCCGAGTACGAAAAGTCCGTGGAGGAAGCCTATGAACTGGGTCTTATAAGAAGCGAGGACAGCGAGAGAGGCAAGATGGAAAACGGTCTCACTCTCGACCCGCAGGGCAAGGTAACAAGGGAAAAGGCAGCCAAGTCGCTCTACTTCATGTATGTGCTCGGCTCCGACATAAATACCGAAAACGACATTATAGAATAAAAGGAGAAGACCATGCCCAAAGAAATAATAAAAGCTGCGCTCGGCAGCGAAAAGGCGGATATAGCGCTTAAAAACGGAAAAATAATAGATGTGCTCGGACACCGCATAGTTGAGGGCAGCGTCGGCATAAAGGACGGCGTTATACTCGGCATAGGCGATTACGAGGCGGAGGAGGAAGTGGATGTAAAGGGCGCATATATAGCTCCCGGCTTTGTGGACAGCCATCTGCACATAGAGTCGTCCATGCTCACTCCCTCGGTCTATGCCCGCGCCGTTATGCCAAAGGGCGTTACCACCATAATAGCCGACCCTCACGAGATAGCCAATGTGTGCGGAGAAAAGGGTTTGGAGTTTATGCTGGAGGACAGCAAGGCTACCCCCTTGGAAGTGCATTTTATGCTCCCCTCCTGCGTGCCTGCCACGCCCTTCGACCACAACGGCTGTGTGATAGACGGAGAGCTTACCAAAAGACTCTATGAAAAATATGACTTTCTGGGGCTGGGCGAAATGATGAATTATCCCGGCGTGCTCGCCTGCGACGGCGATGTGATGAAGAAGCTCAAAGCGGCGGAGCGCATAGACGGTCATTGTCCCGGACTTACGGGCAGAGAGCTCAACGCATATATCTGCGCGGGAATAAGCAACGACCACGAGTGCACATCCTATGAGGAGGCTCTTGAAAAGCTTAGCGCGGGTCTGGATATTTTCATAAGAGAGGGTACGGGCAGCAAAAACCTTGAGGAGCTTATGAAGGCTGTAGATCCATATAATATGAGGCATTTTGCCTTCTGCACCGACGACAAGGAAAGCGGTGAAATATTGAGCGAGGGCACAATATCTCACTGCATAGACAAGGCAATAGCTCTGGGCTATGATCCCCTCGATGTTTACACGATAGCCTGCTATAACCCCTGCGTGAGCTTCGGCTTGGGCAGAAAGGGCGCAATAGCGTCGGGCTATGAGGCGGATATTGTGGTAACAAGGGATATAAACGCAACGGATATAGAGAGGGTATATAAAAAGGGCAGGCTTGCAGCTCTTGACGGAAAACCGCTTTTTGAGAGGATAAAAGCCGACAGCTCACAGGTTGAGAACACAGTCAATGTTTCGGGCATAACTCCCGAGAGCCTTGAAATAAGCTTCGACAAGAGCAAACCCGTAATAGCCTTTAAAGGCGGGTCTCTCGTAACGGAAGCCGAGTACTGCGAGAGCGCGGAGGGACTTTCGCTCTGCGCCAACATAGAAAGGCATCACGGCACGGGAAACATAGGCAGGTGTCTTATAAAGGGCTTCAGCATAGCTAACGGCGCCGTGGCTCAGACTATAGGGCATGATTCTCACAATATAAGTGTTCTGGGAAGCGACGGCGAAAATATGGCTGCCGCCGTGAACGCTCTGGGAAAACAGGGCGGTATAGCCGTCGTGCGGGATAAGAAGGTGATCGCCTTCACGGAGCTTCCCGTGGGCGGGCTTATGTCGCTTAAATCTGCGGAGGAGACCGCGGAGGAATACGAAAAGACCGTCGAGGCGGTCAGTACGCTCTCGCCCCACGGCAGCAGCGAGGCGCTGATGATACTCAGCTTCGTGTCGCTGCTTGTGATACCGCATCTTAAGCTGGGGGATAAGGGGCTTTTCGATGTAGATAGATTCTGTTATATTTGATAAAAAACGCAGGACGGTTTTCGGTTTTCCGTCCTGCGCTGCGTGTCGATAAAATGCTTTTTGACCCTTCAGTCGCCCTTCGGGTATCAGAACTTTCCCTTCGGGAAAGCGATGCC